>NZ_RAWC01000014.1:0-82039 GCF_003611685.1 Corallococcus sp. CA049B
GTGTACGCGGGGGCGGGCTTCACGACGTACGGAGGGCGGGACGTGGCCGCGGGGCTGGCGGGGGCGCTGGGGCTCTCCGGGGACTTCCTCGCCACGCGGGTGTCGTACGAGCTGGACCTGACGGGCCCGGCGATGACGGTGCAGACGGCGTGCTCCACGTCGTTGGTGGCGTTGCACCTGGCCTGTCAGTCGCTGCTCGCGGGCGAGTGCGACCTGGCGCTCGCGGGGGGCGTGTCCATCCGCACGCCGCAGCTGGGGGCGCACCGCAACCAGGAGGGCGGCATCCTGGCGCCGGATGGGCGCTGCCGGCCGTTCGACGTGAACGCGGCGGGCACGGCGGTGGGCAATGGCGTGGGGGTGCTGGTGCTCAAGCGGCTGGCGGACGCGGTGGCGGACCGGGACACGATCCGCGCCATCGTGTTGGGCACGGCGCTGAACAACGACGGGGGCGCGAAGACGGGGTTCGCGGCGCCTTCGGTGCAGGGGCAGACGGCGGTCATCCGCGAGGCGCTGTCGGTGGCGGGCGTGGCGCCGTCGGACGTGTCCTATGTGGAGGCGCACGGGACGGCGACGGCGTTGGGGGACCCGATCGAGGTCGCGGCGCTCAAGCAGGTGTTCCAGGGCGTGTCGCCGGGCGCATGTGGCCTGGGCGGGGTGAAGAGCAACTTCGGGCACCTGGACGCGGCGGCGGGCGTGGCGGGGGTCATCAAGACGGTGCTGTCGATGGAGCACCGCACGCTGCCGCCGACGCTGAACTTCACGAAGCCGCACCCGATGCTGGAGCTGGAGGGCAGCCCCTTCCAGGTGGTGGGGAGCGCGCGTGCGTGGGACGGCCCGCTGCCGCTGCGCGCGGGGGTGACGGCGCTGGGGATTGGCGGCACGAACGCGCACGTGGTGTTGCAGGAGGCGCCGGCTCTTCCGGAGACGGACGCGCCCCGGCGCGGGGAAGAGGTGCTGCTGTTGTCCGCGAAGACGGAGGGGGCGCTGGAGCGGATGACCTCGGCGCTCTCGGAGCGCGTGCAGGGGGCTTCTGGAGCCTGGCTCGCGGATGTCGCGCATACGTTGCAGGTGGGGCGTGCTCGCTTCCCGTGGCGCCGCTTCGTCGTGGTCCGCCAGGGCGAGGACGCGGCGGCGCTGCTGGAGGGACGGTCCTCCGCCGGTGAGGATGCGACTCCTCGGATCCGCACGGTGTTCGACGAGGGCGAGTCTCGCGGCGTGGCCTTCCTGTTCCCGGGCGGCGGTGCGCAGCGGGTGAACATGGGCGAGGCGTTCCTTCGCGAGCCCGCGTTCCGCGCGACCGTGGATGGGTGCTCGGAGTGGCTTCGCGGTCCCATGGGCGCGGACCTCCGCGACATCCTCTTCGCCGGGCCTGAGCGCTTCGACGCGGCGGCCCGCGAGTTGGACCGGCCGCTGTGGTCCCAGCCCGCGCTGTTCGTCTGCGACTGGGCGCTCGCGCAGCTGTGGCTGTCGTGGGGCGTGAAGCCGGAAGCGCTGCTGGGGCACTCGCTCGGCGAATACGTGGCCGCGTGCCTCGCGGGGGTTTTCACGCTGGAGGAGGCGCTGGGGCTCGTCGTCGCTCGCGGACGCTTGATGGAGGCGATGCCCCCGGGCGGGATGGTGTCCGTGCTCGCGCCCGTGGAGCAGATCCCGGAGCTCATGGGGCCGGCCGTGTCGGTGGCGGCCATAAATGGCCCGGAGACCTGTGTCCTCTCTGGCCCGTTGCCGGAGCTGGAGGCCGCGGAGCAGGCGCTGACGGCGCGGGGCATCGAGCACAAGCGGGTGCGCTACGCGCGCGCCGCGCACTCCTCCATGATGGAGCCGTACCTGGAAGGCTTCGCGCGGGAGGTGGCCCGCGTGAAGCTCCGCGCGCCCTCGCTGCCCGTCGTGTCCAGCCTCACCGGCCGGTGGCTCCAGGAGCGCGAGGCGACGTCTCCCGACTATTGGGTCCGGCACCTGCGGCACACGGTGCGCTTCTCCGAGGCGCTGGGCTGCCTGCTGGAGTCCGGCGACCGTGCGCTGATTGAAGTGGGCCCGGGCACGACGCTCACCGCGCTCGCGCGGCAGCACCCGGCGCGCAAGACGCAGCCCGTGATGGCCACCCTGCCAACGAAGGGCGATGCGCCCGGGAGCGCCCTGGCGGCCCTGGGCGAAGCATGGGCCGCGGGCGTGGACGTGGACTGGGAACACCTCCGGGACGGCGAGCGGCGCCGGCGAGTGGACCTGCCGACCTACAGCTTCGACCGCGAGCACTACAGCCTGGATGACGCCGCGCCGAGCCCCGTCACACGCGACGCCATGGCGGCCAAGGCGAAGGCGACCGGATCCTCGAAGCCGAAGGAGCGGGCTCGCCGCCGCGGTGAGCGCGTGGCACCCCGTGACGCCACGGAGCAGTCCCTGGTCGAGTGCTTCCAGACGCTGTTCCGCCTGGACGACGTGGGCATCCACGACGACTTCTTCGCGTTGGGCGGAGACTCGCTGGTCGCGCTCAGGCTGCTCGCGATGATCTCCGAGCGCTTCGGCAAGCGGCTCGCGCTGAAGGAGATGCTGACCGCGCCCACGGTGGAGCTGTTGGCGCGGAAGCTGGGAGGCCAGGAGGAGGGCCGGTCCCTGCCGCCCGGGGTCGCGCTGCTCCAGCAGGGCACTCGTGGTCCACCGCTCTTCTTCGTGCACGCGGCGGGAGGCCAGGCGGTGTTCTACCGCGACCTGGCGCGCGCCATCGACGCGGGCCGGACCGCCTACGCCTTCGAGTCCCGGGGCCTGGAGCCGGACGGGCCGCTGCACACGTCCGTCGACGAGATGGCGACGGCCTACCTGGAAGGCCTGCGCGCGTTGCAGCCCGCGGGGCCATACCTGCTGGTGGGCGCGTCGTTCGGCGGCGCGGTGGTCTACGAGATGGCCCGCCGGCTGACGGCGGAAGGCCACGCGGTGCCGCTGTGCGCGATGCTCGACACGCCGGGCCCCGGGGACATCGCTCGGGCGCGGGCGGGCGAAGTGGGCTTCGCGCAGGAGCAGGTCCTCGCGGATCCAGAGCAGCAGCGGCGCTACGTGCGCGTCTGGGAGGCGAACATGACGGCCCTGCGCGACTACTCCATGCCCCGCTTCGAGGGCGGCACCCTCCAGTTCTTCCGCGCGGCGACAGTCATCGAGTACATGCCGAAACACGTGGAACTCGAATGGCTGGACTCGGGCGCGGTGCTCCGGGTGGAGACCGTGCCCGGCGACCACCAGTCGATGCTCACGGGCGGGAACGCCGAAGGGCTGGGCGCGAAGCTCGCGGCGTTCCTTCCGTGAACGAGGCGCTCAGCTGGAGCCCGGACGGCCGCGCCGCTGGGCCATGCGCCGCAGGTTGTCCCGCCGTTGCGCTCCCGGGTCCTGCGCGGGCGCGGGCGCCGCTGTCGGTGGAATGTCCTTCGGCGGCGACAGGTGCCCGGCGAGCGCGCGCACCGTGGGGTACTGGAAGAGTGTGATCAGCGGGACCTTGCGGCCCACCCGCGCCTCCAGCTTCGCGTGCACGGACTGGAGCAGCAGCGAGTTGCCGCCCAGGTCGAAGAAGTTGTCGCTCGCGCCCACGCGCTCCAGTCCCAGCACTTCGGCCCAGAGCGCGGCCAGCGTCTGCTCCAGGCCTGCCTCGGGGACGCGGTAGTCCTCGCTCAGCTCGGGCCGGTGCACGTCCGGCGCGGGCAGGGCCTTGCGGTCCAGCTTGCCGTTCGCGGTGAGGGGCAGCCGCTCCAGCACCACGAACGCCGACGGCACCGCGTGCTCCGCGAGCGACCGCCGCAGCGAGGCCCGCAGCGCGTCCACCGCGAACGTGGCCCCTTCGCGAAGCACCAGGTACGCGACCAGCCGGCGTTGTCCCGGCACGTCCTCGCGCACCTGCGCCACCGCTTCCTTCACCGTGGGCTGCGAGAGCAGCGCGGCCTCCACCTCGCCCAGTTCGATGCGGAAGCCCCGCAGCTTCACCTGCGAGTCCGCGCGGCCCCGGAACTCCAGCGCGCCGTCCGCGAGCCACCGCACCACGTCGCCCGTGCGGTACAGGCGCGCGCCGGGCTCGCGGGAGAAAGGATCCGGTCCGAAGCGCTCCGCCGTGAGCGCGGGCTGGCCCAGGTAGCCGCGCGCCACCTGGGCGCCACCGAGGAACAGCTCGCCCCACAGGCCCACCGGCACGGGCTGTCCCGCGCGGTCCAGCACGTAGACGCGCACGTTGGGCTCCGGGCTTCCGATGGGGGGCAGCAGTCCTTCAGGTGCTTCGGGCTTCACGACGCCGGAGGTCGCGATGACGGTGTTCTCCGTGGGGCCGTAGCAGTTGAGCCACTGGCCCGGAACGGAGGGCCCCGGACGGCGGTGCAGCACGTCCCCGGCCACGTGCACCCGGCGCAGCGGCATGCCGGATGGCCAGGGCTGCTCCAGCGCGGCCTCCGCCATGGGCGTGGGCAGCGTGGTGAGCGTGACTCCCTCCGTTGCGAGCCACCGCACCAGCCGGGCGGGCTCCGCGCGCACCTCGTCCGTGGGCAGGTGGAGGCTGGCGCCATGTGTGAGCGACGGCCAGGTCTCGAAGACGGTCGCGTCGAACGCGAGCCCCGTCAGCAGCGTGGCCCGGTCTCCCGGAACAATGCTCGCCGCCGTGCCGAGCCCCGCGACGAGGTTCGCCAGCGTCCCGTGCGTCACCGCGACGCCCTTGGGTTTGCCGGTGCTGCCCGACGTGTAGATGACGTAGGCCATCGCCTCCGCGTGCAGCGTCACGCCGGGCGCGGTGACCGCCTGCGTCTCTAGCGCGGGCTCCGAATCCAGGCAGAGCACGCGCACGCCGCATCCCTCGAAGCGGGAGGCGAAGGCCTGGCGCGTGACGACGATGCGCGCGCCACTGTCCGTGAGCACGTGCCGCCACCAGGCCTCCGGCCACGTCAGGTCCATGGGCAGATAGGCCCCTCCCGACTTGAGGATGCCCAGCGCGCCCCACACGTAGCCGGGCGTGCGGTCCACGCACAGGGCGACCACGGTCTCCGGCTGCACACCCTGCTCGCACAACAGGTTCGCCAGCTGGTTCGACCGGGCCTCCAGCTCCCCGAACGTCAGCTGTTGTCCATCGCCCGCGAGCGCGAGCGCCTCCGGCCTCCGCCGCGCCTGCTCCGCGATGCGCGAGGGCACGCGCAGGTCCGCGGGAACATCCAGCGCGGTGTCGTTCCACTCCACGAGGAACTGCTGGCGCTCCGCCTCTGTCAGCAGCGACAGCGACGCGAGCGGGCGCTCCGGGTTTCGCGTCACCTGCTCCAGCAGGCGCAGGTAGTGCCCGGCCATGCGCTCCACCGTCGCCGCGTCGAAGAGCGCGGTGTTGTATTCCCAGTGCGTCAGCAACCCGGTGGCGGATTCGCGCATGAACAGGGTGAGGTCGTGCTTCGCGAGCCCTGGATCAAAGGGCACCGGCGCCGTCTCCAGTCCACGCAGGGGGAAGCCGGGGAAGTCCTTGAAGAGGGCGAACACGGCCTGGAACACGGGCGTGCGGCTCAGGTCTCGCGGCGTCTGGAGCGCGTCCACCAGTTGTTCGAAGGGCACCTCCTGGTGCGCGTACGCGCCCAGGCACGTCTCACGAACCCGGGCGAGCAGGACCTGGAAGGACTCGGCGCCGGAGACCTTCACTCGCAGGGGCAGGGCGTTGACGAAGAAGCCGATGAGCCCCTCTACCTCGCGGTGATTGCGGCCGGAGATGGGCGAGCCGACCACCACGTCGTCCTGGCCGCTGTAGCGCGACAGCAGGGCGTGGAAGCCCGCGAGCAGCGCCATGAAGGACGTGACGCCTTGCTGGTGACACAGCTCTCGCACGGCGGCGTCCACCGCGGCGGGGATCCGCACCATGTGGGCCGCGCCCGCCTGGGCCTGCACGGGCGGACGCGGCCGGTCGGTGGGCAGCTCCAGCGCGTGGGGTGCCCCGTCCAGCTGCCGCTTCCACCACGCGAGCTGCGCGTCGAGCCCTTCGCCCTGCAACGTCGCGCGCTGCCAGCGGGCGTAGTCCGTGTACCGGATGGGCAGCGGCGGCAGGCGCGGCGTCTGGTTCCGGGTGAAGGCGTCATAGAGGATGCCCAGCTCGCGCCCCATCACGTCCGTGGACCAGCCGTCCGTGATGATGTGATGCATGAGCAGGAAGAGCGCGTGGTCCTCCGCGTCCAGCCGCAGCAGCGTCGCCGTCAGCAGTGGACCCGAGCGCAGGTCGAAGACGTGGCGCATCCGCTCCTCGGCCCGCTGGCGCAGGACGGTGTCGCGCTGCGGGGGCGGCACGTCCTCCAGCCGCTCGAAGGCGAGCGCGAAGGGGACCGAGGGCAGGACGCGCTGGACGGGCTGGCCATTCTCCTCCGCGAACACCGTGCGCAGGGACTCGTGACGGTCGATGAGCGCCGCGAGCGACCGCTCCAGCGCGCCCACGTCGAGCGGTCCCTTGCACCGGATGAACAGCGGGACGTTGAAGGCGAACCCGCCCGGTGCGAGCGCGTCGATGAACCACAGCCGCTGCTGCGGGAAGGACTGGGGCGCGGAGTCCCCGGCCTCCGTGCGCACCAGGGACGGTGCCTGGACGGGATGGGCTTCCTGACGCAGGGCTTCGATTCGCGCGGCCAATTCCGCGAGCGTCGGGGCCTCGAAGAGCATGCGCACGGGCAGCTCCATCTGAAGCGACTCACGCAGGCGCGAGGCCACCTGGGTCGCGAGCAGCGAGTGGCCGCCCAGCTCGAAGAAGTGGTCCTGGGTGCCCACGCGCGGCACGCCCAGCAGCGGTGCCCAGATGTCCGCGATGAGCTTCTCCACCGCGGAGACCGGGGCCACGTAGACCGTGCCGGGGATGGCCTCCTCCGTCGGAACGGGCAGGCCGTTGCGGTTCACCTTGCCGCTGGGCGTCAGGGGCAGCGCGTCCATGCGCACCAGGGCGGAAGGCACCATGTACTCCGGCAGCCGTCGTGCCAGTGCCTGCCTCAGCGACTCGGCGGAGAAGGCCGTCTCCGGTTGCACCACGTAGGCCACCAGCCGCTTGAAGCCCGGGGTGTCCTCGCGCAGCACGACGACCACATCGCGCACGTCGGGCAGGACGCGCAGGGCGGACTCCACTTCGCCCAGCTCGACGCGGAAGCCGCGCAGCTTCACCTGACCGTCCAGGCGGCCGAGGAACTCCAACTGCCCGTCCGAGAGCCAGCGGGCCTTGTCACCCGTGCGGTAGAGGCGAGCGCCCGGCGTGGAGCTGAAGGGGGAGGGCACGAAGCGCTCCGCGGTGAGGTCTGGCCGGTTGTGGTAGCCGTGCGCGAGCCCTTCGCCTCCGATGAACACCTCTCCCGGGACGCCGACGGGGCTCGGGTTCCCGCGTGCATCCAGGACGTAGGTCTGGACGTTGGTCAGCGGTGTACCCACCGAAGGAAGCGCGGGCCAGGTACTCGGAGGTCCTGAAGCCCGCCAGGCGCTGGCGGCGTGTGTCTCCGAAGGGCCGTACTGGTTTTCGAGGATGCACCCGGGCAGCCGTTCGAAGAGGGAGACGAGCGCCGGGGTCACCTGGAGTTGTTCGCCCGCGGTGATGACCTCGTTGAGCGGGGGGAGCTCCGTCGCGGTGCGCGCTGCTTCGCTCAGCGATTGGAGCGCGACGAAGGGGAGGAAGAGTCGCTCCACTCGGTGCTGGGTGAGGTAGCGCAGCAGCGCCGGTGGATCGCGGCGCAGCTCCGCCGAGCTGAGCAGCAGGCGGCCACCGATGCACCAGGTTCCGAAGATCTCCTGGAAGGAGACATCGAAGTTGAGCGAGGCGAACTGGAGCGTGGTGGCCTCCGCGCGGACTGCGCGACGGGTCTGCCACGCGAGCATGTTGCCAATGCCCCGGTGGGACATGGCGATGCCCTTGGGCCGGCCGGTGCTGCCCGAGGTGAAGACGACGTAGCAGACCGCTTCGGGCGACAGCCTCACGTTCGGAGACGTGGTGGGGCGCGACGCCAGCGAGACGGTCTCCATCGTCACGATGCGCGCGGAGGTGTCTGGTGGCAGTGCACGCACGAAGCCCTCATGCGCGAGGACGACTGGCGCTCGCGTGTCCTCCACCATCAGGGCCAGTCGCTCGGCCGGATAGTTCGGATCCAGCGGGACGTAGGCGGCGCCGGCCTTGAGGGTGGCGAGGACGGCGACGGGCATGTCCAGGTGGGAGCGCTCCAGGCACAGCCCGACGGAGCTTCCCGGCGTGACGCCCAGGGCGATGAGGTGGTGCGCGAGCTGGTTGGCGCGTGCATCCAGTTGCGCGTAGGTCAGCGACTCCGCGCCGTTCGTCACCGCGATTGATTCCGGTGTCCGTGCGACCTGTGCCTCCACCCAGCGGTGCATGAGCCCGGGCTCGAATGAGACATCCTTCGCGGCGTTCCACGTCACGACGACTTGTTGCCGCTCCTCCTCGGAGAGGAGTGGCAGGGCCGACAGGGGCTGCTCGGGATGGCGGACCGCTCCTTGGAGCAGCCGCACGTAGTGCCCTGCCATCCGGGTGAGGGTCGCTTCCTCGAAGAGGGCGGTGTTGTATTCCCAGAAGGCCGTCAGCCCCTGCTCCGACTCGCGCACGAAGAGCATGAGGTCGAAGCGGGAGACGCCCGTCTGGAACGGGACGTCCTGCGCTTGGAGCCCGGGCAACGAGAACGGAACGGCCGCCTGTTGCAAGACGAAGAGGGCCTGGACCAGCGGCGCGCGGCTCAGGTCGCGTGGCGGCTTGAGTGTCTCCACGAGTTGTTCGAACGGCAGGTCCTGATGCGCGAAGGCGCCCAGGCAGCTCTCGCGCACGCCGCGCAACAGGTGGCGGAAGGAGCGCGAGCCGGTGACATCCGCGCGCAGGGCGAGCGTGTTGACGAAGAGGCCAAGCAGTCCTTCCACCTCACGGCGGTTGCGGCCGGAGATGGGCGAGCCGACCACCACGTCGTCCTGGCCGCTGTAGCGCGCGAGCAGGGCCTGGAAGCCCGCCAGCAGGGTCATGAACAGCGTGGTGCCCTCGCGCTGGCCCAGGGAGACGAGGGCGCTGGTCAGCGCGGGTGGCAAGGGGACTTCGATGTACGCGCCCCGGAAGGTCTGCACGGGCGGACGCGGCTTGTCGGTGGGCAGGTCCAGCACGGGCGGTGCCCCCGCCATCTGCTCGCGCCACCACGCCACCTGTTCTTCCAGCACGTCGCCCTGCAACCACGCGCGCTGCCACAGCGCATAATCCGAGTACTGGATGGAGATGGGCGGGAGCTCGGCCTCCGTGCCCTGGCGCCGGGCGAGGTAGATCGCATCCAGTTCCCGCTGGAGCAGGGCGATGGACCACCCGTCGAAGACGCTGTGATGGAAGTTGAGGATGAGGACCTGATCCTCGTCCGCGATCCGGAGCAGTGTGGCCCGGAGCAGGGGGCCTCGCCGCAGGTCGAAGGGCACGTGCGCTTCGGCCTCCACCTGGCGCTGGAGCGGAACGCGCGGATCCGCATCCACCTGCTTCAGGGTGAGCTTCCACGCGGGCCCGATGCGTTGCACCGGCTGGCCGTCCACTTCGTCGAACGTGGTGCGCAGGACCTCGTGACGCCGGATGAGGGCGTTGAGCGCGTCTTCCAGCGCGTGCGTGTCCAGCCGTCCCCGCAGCCGGGTGACCAGGGGCAGGTTGTAGGCGTGCGCGCTGGTGTCCAGCTGCGAGACGAACCACAGCCGCTGCTGGGAGAACGACTGCGGAACGAGCTCGCCGCGAAGCTGGGGTACCAGCGGCGGGACGGCCCTCCGGTTCGCTCCGTGCAGCTGCTCCTCCAACCGCGCGGCGAGCTGCGCGACGGTGGGCGCCTCGAAGAGGACGCGCAGGGACAGGTCCACCTGGAAGGCCTCTCGCAGCCGGGAGACCACCTGCGTGGCGAGCAGCGAGTGCCCACCCAGCTCGAAGAAGTGGTCCTCCAGGCCCACGCGCGGCACCACGAGCAGGGCCGCCCAGATGTCGGCGATCACCTTCTCCACCGCCGTCATCGGGGCCAGGAAGCCGGTGTCGTCCGCGGCCTCCTCCTTGGGGGCGGGCAGACCGTTGCGGTTCACCTTGCCGCTCGGGCCCAGCGGTAGCGCGTCCATGCGCACCAGGGCGGAGGGCACCATGTGCTCCGGCAGCCGTCGCGCCAGTGCCTGCCTCAGCGCCTCCGGTGAGAAGGACGCTTCCGGCTGGACCACGTAGGCCACCAGCTGCTTGTGGCCCGGCGTGTCCTCGCGCACCACGACGACCACATCGCGCACGTCGGGCAGGACGCGCAGGGCCGCCTCCACTTCGCCTGGCTCGACGCGGAAGCCGCGCAGCTTCACCTGACCGTCCAGGCGGCCGAGGAACTCCAGCTGTCCGTCCGCGAGCCAGCGGGCCTTGTCGCCCGTGCGGTAGAGGCGGGCACCCGGCGTGGAGCTGAACGGTGAGGGGACGAAGCGCTCCGCGGTGAGGTCTGGCCGGCCGTGGTAGCCGTGCGCGAGCCCTTCACCGCCCACGTACAGCTCGCCAGGAACGCCGACAGGGCAGGGCTCGCGGCGCGGATCCAACACGTAGGCCTGGACCGAAGGCAGCGGCGTGCCCACCGGAGGCAGGGCGGGCCAGGTGCTCGGGGCACCCGAGGCACGCCACGCGGAGACCGCATGGGTCTCCGAGGGACCGTACTGGTTTTCGAGGACGCAGCCGCGCAGCCGTTCGAAGAAGGCGACGATGGCCGGGGTGACCTGGAGTTGCTCGCCCGCGGTGATGACCTCGTTGAGCGGGGGAAGCTCCGTCGCGGTGCGCGCTGCTTCGCTCAGCGACTGGAGCGCGACGAAGGGGAGGAAGAGGCGCTCCACGCGGTGCTGGGTGAGGTAGCGCAGCAGCGCCGGTGGGTCGCGGCGCAGCTCCGCCGAGCTGAGCAGCAGCCGTCCACCGATGCACCAGGTGCCGAAGAGTTCCTGGAAGGAGACGTCGAAGTTGAGCGAAGCGAACTGGAGCGTGGTGGCCTCCACGCGCACCGCGCGACGGGTCTGCCACGCGAGCATGTTGCCGATGCCCCGGTGGGACATGGCGATGCCCTTGGGCCGGCCGGTGCTGCCCGAGGTGAAGACGACGTAGCAGACCGCTTCGGGCGACAGCTTCACGTTCGGAGACGTGGTGGGGCGAGACGCCAGCGAGACGGTCTCCATCGTCACGATGCGCGCGGAGGTATCCGGCGGCAGTGCACGCACGAAGCCCTCATGCGCGAGGACGACTGGCGCTCGCGTGTCCTCCACCATCAGGGCCAGTCGCTCGGCCGGATAGTTCGGGTCCAGCGGGACGTAGGCGGCGCCGGCCTTGAGGGTGGCGAGGACGGCGACGGGCATGTCCAGGTGGGAGCGCTCCAGGCACAGCCCGACGGAGCTTCCCGGCGTGACGCCCAGGGCGATGAGGTGGTGCGCGAACTGGTTGGCGCGTGCATCCAGTTGCGCGTAGGTCAGCGACTCCGCGCCGTTCGACACCGCGACCGCTACCGGTGTCCGAGCGACCTGCGCCTCCACCCAGACGTGGATCAGCCCAGGAGCGGGGAGCCGTTCCTCACGGCTGTTCCACGCGACCAGGAGTTGCTCGCGTTCCTCCCGCGACAGGAGCGACAGGTCCGACAGGGACTGCTCAGGGTTCGCGGTGACGTCTTCGAGCAGCCGCACGTAGTGCCCGGCCATCCGGGCGACGGTCGCCTCCTCGAAGAGGGCGGTGTTGTACTCCCAGTAGGCGACGAGCCCCTGTGGTGTCTGCCGCATGAACAGCATGAGGTCGAAGCGGGAGACGCCCGACTGGAACGGGAGGTCCTCCACCGCGAGGCCGGGCAGGGACAGCGGCGTCGCGGCCCGCTGCAGGACGAACATCGTCTGCACCAGGGGCGTCCGGCTCAGGTCTCGCGGCGGCTTGAGCGCGTCCACGAGCTGTTCGAACGGCAGGTCCTGGTGCGCGAACGCACCCAGGCAGCTCTCGCGCACCCCGCGCAGCAGCTGCCGGAAGGACCGCGAGCCAGAGACCTCCGCGCGCAGGGCGAGCGTGTTGACGAAGAAGCCGATGAGTCCTTCCACCTCGCGGCGGTTGCGGCCGGAGATGGGCGAACCGACGACGACGTCCTCCTGGCCGCTGTAGCGCGCGAGCAGGGCCTGGAACCCCGCCAGCAAGGTCATGAACAGCGTGGCGCCTTCGCGCTGTCCCAGCAGTTGGAGCGAGCCATGGAGGGACTGGGGCAGCAGCACCTCGAAGTTCGCGCCCTGGAAGGTCTGCACGGGCGGACGCGGCTTGTCGGTGGGCAGGTCCAGCACGGGCGGTGCTCCCGCCAGTGCCTCCCGCCACCAGGCGAGCTGGTCCTCCAGCTCCTCCCCCTGGAATGACTCACGCTGCCACCGCGCGTAGTCCACGTATTGGAGGGACAGGGGCGGCAAGGTGCCCTGGCCGCGCGCGGGATAGAGCGCGTTCAGCTCGCGCTGGAGCACGTCGATGGACCACCCGTCGAAGACGATGTGGTGGATGACGAGCATCAACACGTGGTCGTCGTCCGCGACGCGCAGGAGCAGCCCCCGCATCAGCGGACCGCGCCGCAGGTCGAACGCTCGCCGGGCCTCCGTGGCCAGCTGCGCCGGGAGCTTCGCGGCCTCCACGTCCGTCCTCGCCAGCGTGAAGTCCCAGGCCGGTCCGATGCGCTGCACCGGCTGGCCGTCCACCTCGTCGAACGTGGTGCGCAGGACCGCGTGCCGCCGGATGATCTCCGCGAGGCTCCGCTCCAGCGCGTCCGCGTCCAGCGCGCCCCGCAGCCGGGTGACCATGGGCACGTTGTAGGAGTACCCCAGCGTGTCGAGCTGCGAGATGAACCACAGCCGCTGCTGCGCGAACGACTGCGGCAACCAGCCGTCCCGGGGACCGGGAACCAGCGGGAGGGACTGGATCCGGCTGCTCTCCCTCCGCAGCGCATCGATGCGCGCCGCGAGGCTGGTGACCGTGGGCGCCTCGAACAGCACCCGCACGGACAGGTCCACCTGGAACGTCTCCCTCAGCCGGGAGGTCACCTGGGTCGCGAGCAGCGAGTGTCCACCCAGCTCGAAGAAGGAGTCCTGCGTGCCCACGCGCGTGCGGCCCAGGAGCGCGGCCCAGACCTCGGCCACTGCTGTCTCCGTCGGGGTGACGGGCGCCACGTAGGCGTCCTCCGCGAGCGCGTCGCCCACGGGCGTGGCGAGCGCCCTTCGGTCCACCTTGCCCACGGGCGTCAGCGGCAGCCGGTCCAGCTTCACGAAGGCGGCCGGGACCAGCGGCGCCGGCAGCTGTGCGGACAGGCGCGAGCGCAGCATGTTCACGTCCACGTCCGCGCCGGTCACATAGGCCACCAGCCGCTTGTCGCCGGGGGCGTACTCGCGCACCTCCGCCACGGCGTCCTCCACGCCGGGGAGGTGGCGCAGGGCGGTTTCAATCTCTCCCAGCTCGATGCGGAAGCCGCGCAGCTTCACCTGCGTGTCCGCGCGCCCCATGAACGCCAGCTCGCCGGACGGCAGCCACCGCGCGCGGTCGCCCGTGCGGTACAGCCGGGCACCGGGGACGCCGCTGAAGGGATGGGGCACGAAGCGGTCCGCGGTGAGCTCCGGCCGGCCCAGGTAGCCCCACGCGAGGCCGTCGCCTCCGACGTACAGGTCGCCCACGACGCCGGGCGGCACCGGCTCCAGGCGCGCGTCCAGCACCAGCGCCTGCGAGTTCTCCAACGGCCGGCCAATGGGCACGGGCATCCGCGCATCCAGGTCCCGCTTCACCTGATACGTGGCGGAGAACGTGGTGTTCTCCGTGGGGCCGTAGCCGTTGGTGACCGCTCGGCCCGCGTCCAGCAGCTTGCGCGCGGCCAGCGGGGACAGCACGTCGCCGCCCGTGAGGACCTGCCCCACGCGAGCGAGCGCCGCGGGCCGGTTCAGCGCCATCTGCTCGAAGAACGCCGTGGTGAGGAACATCACGCTGATGCGTTCGCGCTCCAGCGTCGCCTCCAGCTCCTCCAGCGACGGCGTCACCGGCGGATAGAGGAACAGCTTCGCGCCGCTGAGCAGCGCGCCCCACAGCTCCAGCGTCGCGGCGTCGAACGACGTGGTGGCCAGCTGGAGGACGACGTCTTCGGCGCCGAACCGGACGTAGGACACGCCCTTCACCAGCCGCGTCACGGCCCGGTGGGGGACGCCCACGCCCTTGGGCCGCCCGGTGCTGCCGGACGTGTACATGACATATGCGAGCGCTTCGGCGGGGACCTGCACGTCGGGCGCGGCCCGCGGTTGATCCTCGAAGGCCCGCCAGGACGGGTCGAGCACCACGACCCGTGAGGCCAACTCCTTCAGCGAGGACTCGCGCCCCTGCTCCAGCAGGAGCACGGTGATGCGGGCGTCGCGCGCCATGAGCTCCAGGCGCTCGGGGGGATAGCCCGGATCCAGCGGCACGTACGCGCCCCCTGCCTTGAGGATGGCGAGCGTCGCCACGACCATCTCCAGCGACCGGCCCGCGCACAGACCCACCGGCGCTCCCAGCCGCACGCCCAGCCCACGCAGGTGGTGCGCGAGCTGGTGGGCCCGTGTCTCCAGCTCCGCGTATGTGAGCCGCTGGCCTCCCGCTTCCACGGCCACGGCGCCGGGCGTCCGCGCGGCCTGCTCCGCGAAGAGCGCGGGCAGGGACGCATCACGAGGGTAGGGGACGGCCGCTCCCGTCCCCTGGTCGAGCAGCCGCTGCCGGTCCGTCGCGGTGAGCAGCGGGAGCGTGGCCACGGGGCGCTCCGGCTCCGCGACCGCGGCCTCCAGCAGGCGCGTGTAGTGCTCCGCGAAGCGCGCCACCGTCGCGGCGTCGAAGAGGTCGGTGCTGTACTCCCAGAGCCCCACGAGCCCCTCCGGCGTCTCGCGCAGGAAGACGGTGAGGTCCATGCGCGACACGCCCGGCTCGAAGTCCAGCTCGGACGTGCGCAGCCCCGCCAGCTCCAGCGCGGGCACGGCCGAGTGCTGGAGCGTGAAGAACACCTGGAACAGCGGTGGGCGGCTCAGGTCGCGCTCGGGCTGGAGCGCGTCCACCAGCTGCTCGAAGGGCACTTCCTGATGCGCGTACGCGTCCAGGCACGTCTTGCGTACGCGGCGCAGCAGCTCCCCGAAGCCGAGCGAGCCTTCACCCCGCACGCGCAGGGGCAACGTGTTGATGAAGAAGCCGATGAGCGGCTCCACCTCCTGACGCGTGCGCCCGGAGATGGGCGACCCGATGACGAGGTCGTCCTGGCCGCTCAGCCGCGAGAGCAGCAGGTGCATCCCACCCAGGAGCGCCATGAACAACGTCACGCCCTGCTTGCGGCACAGCGCTTCCAGCGCCTTCCCCATCCCTGGAGGCAGCGCGTGGCGGTACACCGCGCCCCGCGTGGACTGCGCCGCGGGACGGGGACGGTCCGTGGGCAGCTCCAACTCGGCGGGCGCCCCAGAGAGCTCTCCGCGCCACCACTCCAGCTGCTGCTGGAGGTGCTCGCCCTGGAGCCACCGCCGCTGCCACACCGCATGGTCCGCGTACTGCACTGGCAGCGGGGGCAGCGCGGGCGTCGTGCCTGCTCGAAAGGCCGCGTAGAGCGCCTGAAGCTCCCGCTCCATCACCGTGAGCGACCAGCCGTCGCAGCAGATGTGATGCAGCATCAGGAGCAGCACGTGCTCCGCTTCCCCCAGCCGCAAGAGCCGCACGCGCACCAGCGGTCCCGCGCCCAGGTCGAAGGGCACGCGCGCCTCCGCCTCCGCGGCCTGTCGCAGGGCCTGCTCCCGCTCGGAGGCGGGGAACGCCTCCAGCGACTCCACTCGCAGCGGCAGGGACAGCGACGGCGCGATGCGCTGCACCGGCTGCCCTTCCACGACGGCGAAGGTGGTGCGCAGCGCTTCGTGCCGCTCCACCAGCACGGCCAGCGCCCGCTCCAGCGCGGGGACGTCCAGCGCGCCGGTGAGCCGCGCGAAGTACGGGACGTTGTAGGAGATGCCCCCGGGCGTGAGCTGCTCGATGAACCACATCCGCTGCTGCCCGAAGGAGAGCGGCGGCAACGCGTCACGGGGGACGGGCACCACGGGCGGTGCTCGACGACGGGGCCTCGCCTGGGACTTCGGCGCGGAGGCGGAAGGGGAGCCGGGCTGCTCGGTCGTCATGTCTCGCTCGGGGGAAAGCGGGGAAGGGGGCCACCCTCAGGGGGTGGCCCAGCTCAAGCGGTCTGCTCCTGGCGCAGCTCGTCGCACAGCGCGGCCACGGCCCGGAGCGTGTTGAACAGCTCCACCATGGACACCTCCACGCCCAGCTCGCTCTCGATGCGATTGGACAGGACCGTGGCCATCAGGGAGTTGCCGCCAATCTCCAGGAAGTGGTCCTCCGGGCGCACGACCTCCACGCCCAGCAGGTCCTTCCACCACGCCGCGAGCTTCGCTTCCGTGTCCGTGAGGCTGGCGGCTTCTTCGGGGCTCGGGTTCAAGGCCGTTCCTTCCGCCCGCTCACGTGGGCTTCAGCCGCTCGCGCAGCAGGTACTTGCGCACCTTGCCGGTGGCCGTCTTGGGCATCTCGTCGATGAGATCCAGGCGGTCCGGCCAGTACTGGTTGGACATGCCCTGCTGCTTGAGGTGGTCGCGCAGCTCGTTGAGCGTGGGCGGGGCCTCTCCCTCGCGGACCACCACCACGGCGCACACCCGCTCGCCGCCAATCTTGTCGTCCGAGTGCGCGACGACCGCGACCTCCTTCACCTTCGGGTGCGAGTACAGCGCGGACTCCACTTCCACCACGGGGATCTTGTACCCGTACCGGAAGATGACGTCCTTCAGCCGCCCCACGATGCGGATGCCGCCCCGCCCGTCGTCGCGCGCCAGGTCGCCCGTGTCGAACCAGCCCTCCGCGTCCACCGCCGCGGCGTACACGTCGTCGCGCTTGAAGTAGGTGAGGCACTGGCTGGCGCCTCGCACCAACAGCCGCCCCGTCCCGTCCGGATACGGCGTGCCGTCCTCCGCGAGCGCGGGGACGATCTTCGTCTCCATCCACGCCACCGCGCGCCCGTCGCTCTGGCTGGGCCAGTCCGGCGCATCTTCATGCCGGGTGAGGGTGACCGCGCCGTTCTCCGTCATGCCCCACAGCGTGTGCAGCCGCACGCCGAACACCTCGCGCACCGCCGCGATGAGGTGCGGCGGCACCGGGATGGAGCCCGTGGCCAGCTGCCGGAGCGAGGACGTGTTCCGCTGGCGCTTTCGCTGCAACGCGATGAGGTTCATCAGGTAGGTGGGAATGCCGTACGTGAACGTGACGCCGTGCTCCTCGAAGAGCTTGAGCGTCAGCTCCGGGTCGCCCACGTCCATGTAGATGGCCGTGGCTCCCAGCAGGATGGGCATCAGGTACGAGTACGTGAACCCCGTGGACGCCGTCAGCAGCGACGGCAGCGCCACCACGTCCGTCGCGTCGATGCCCAGCGTGTCGCACAGCGCGCGCGTGATGCCGTAGTTCGTGTTGTGCGAATGCACCACGCCCTTCGGCTCACCCGTGGTGCCGGACGTGTAGAGGATGTTGCACACGTCGTCCGCGGACGCCGGGGCCACCCCCTCCAGCGACGCTTCCTTCTCCCATTCGCGCTCGATGAAGTGGCGCTCGAAGTCCCGCTCGCCCGCCTGGAGGCCGGTGTTGCTGCCCAGCAGCACCCGGTGGCGCAGGGACGGCAGCACCGCCGCGATGTCGCGCGCCATGTCCCGGTGTGAATGCCCCGTCCACGACGTGGGCCCCACGTACACGGAGGCCTCCGTGCGCCCCAGGATGAACTCCACCTCGCGCCGCCGGTAGTCCGGCGGGATGGGCGCGATGACCGCCCCCAACCGCGCGCACGCCAGCGCCAGCGCCGTGAAGTGCCACCCGTTGGGCAGCTGCACCGCGACGATGTCCTCGCGCCCCACGCCCAGCTCGCGCAGGCCCAGCGCGAACCGGTCCATGTATCGCGCCAGCTCCGCGTACGTCAGCCGCGTGATGTCCTTGGAAAAGTACCGTGCGGCGATGATCGCGGTCTTCTCCGGGTGCGCCTGGACGCAGCGACGCAGATCGTCAACCACCGTGGTGTCACGCCACCAACCCTTCCGGCGGTACTCCGCACCCTTCTCCAATGCCGCTGCGTTATGGAAACGCTGCCCCATCTGAAGGTCTCCTCCGAGTGACGCGAAACCGGGAATGCCGGACCTTCCGTGCGTGTAACACCGCGAGATTCCCGGGTGAGACGATTTTTTCTCGTGCGTCTATAACTTGAGAAAATCCGCGTTGACGGCGCATGATGCGATTTCCTAGGGTGTCTCACAACAGCCGGATTCCTGGGCTGTGACAGCGACGCTACGGGCATGACTTTCTCGGCGAATCCAACGACCCCCGGGCTGTCGCGCGACGCGCGGACGCCAGAAGAACCCACGGCCTCCGGCGGCCCGGTGGCGCCTGCCCGCACCGGGGACGGGGCTGCGGGCGCCGCGTCGGATGCGGGCCTGGCGCTGCTGCCACGCCGGGCGAAGCGCATTCGTCGGACCATCGTGCGGCTGGCGGCGACGCCGTCGGGCTGTCACCTGGGCGGCTCGCTGTCGATGGTGGAGATATTGGTGGCGCTGCTGGGCCGGGTGATGCGCGTGGATCCGCGCGCGCCGAAGGCACCGGAGCGCGACCACCTCATCCTGTCCAAGGGGCACGCGGCGGCGGGGCTCTACGCGGCGCTGGCGGAGTTCGGCTTCGTGGACGTGGACACGCTGGTGCGCGAGTACAACGCGGACGGCAGCATCTTCACCGGCCACGTGAACGCCGCGGTGCCG
This sequence comes from Corallococcus sp. CA049B, assembly GCF_003611685.1. Lineage (NCBI taxonomy): Bacteria > Pseudomonadati > Myxococcota > Myxococcia > Myxococcales > Myxococcaceae > Corallococcus > Corallococcus sp. CA049B. The sequence goes on from NZ_RAWC01000014.1 coordinate 18,784, forward strand.
GGTGTGGAGTTCGCCACCGGCAGCCTGGGGCACGGGCTGGGGCTGGGCGTGGGGCTGACGCTCGCGCATGTGCTGCGCGGGGAGCCCAACCGCACCTTCGTCGTCTGCGGCGACGGAGAGATGGGCGAGGGCTCCAACTGGGAAGCGCTCCAGGTGGCGTCGCACCGCAAGCTCACCGCCCTGACGCTGATCATCGACCGCAACGGCGGACAGAACGACGGCCCCACCGAGTCCATCCTGTCGCAGGAGGCGCTGGTGCAGCGGCTGGACGCGTTCGGCTTCCAGGCGCTGGAGGTGGACGGGCACGACCTGCCCGCGCTGGTGGCCGCGCTGGAGGCGCCCGTCATGGGCGACCGTCCGCGCGCCCTCGTCGCCCGGACGCAGAAGGGCGCGGGCGTGCCGATGCTCAAGGGCAAGGGGCCGCACTACGCGGTGTTCTCGCCGGAGCACCTGCGCCGGGCGCTCGCGTCGCTGGGGGAGGACGGACAGTGAGCGCGTCGCTTGCCCCCGCGGTGGACCTGGCCCATTCGCCGGAGGCGTGGCTCGCCGCGCACCCGGAGCTGTCCAGCCGGCTGGTGTTCCGGCACGCGGCGGCGCGCTTCGCCCAGGAGGACGCGCGCGTCGTCTTCCTGGAGGCGGACCTGGGCGGCGGAGGAGACCCCTTCGAGAAGCGCCACCCCCAGCGCTACTTCAACCTGGGCATCTGCGAGGCCACCATGCTGGACATGGCGTGTGGCCTGGCGCACGGCGGGCACACCGTCATCGCGCACAGCTTCGCGGCGTTCGGCGTGATGCGCGCGTGCGAGCAGGTGCGGCTGAACCTGGCCTATGCGCGCGCCAACGTGAAGCTGGTGTGCGACTACGGCGGCGTGGCGGGCGCCTTCTTCGGCCCCACGCACCACGCGATTGAAGACCTGGCCGTGCTTCGCGCGATGCCCAACCTCACGGTGGTGTCGCCCGCGGACGGCCTGGAGACGGTGCAGGCCACGCGCGCGATGCTCCAGCACGACGGGCCGGTGTACCTGCGGCTGGGCCGCAACCGCGTCACCCGGTTGGACATCCCGCGCCCGCCCTTCGAGCTGGGCCGCGCCGCGCTCCTTCGCGAGGGCGACGACGTGGGGCTGCTCGCGCACGGCGAGGTGGGCGTGTCCGTGGCGCTGGACGCCGCGAAGCTCCTGGAGGCGCAGGGGGTCTCCGCGCGCGTGCTCAACGTGCACACGTTGAAGCCGCTGGACGAGGAGGCGGTGCGCGAGACGGCGGCGCGCACGCGGCTCCTGGTGACGGTGGAGGAGCACAACGTGCTGGGCGGGCTGGGCAGCGCGGTGTGCGAAACGGTGTGCTCGCTGGACCTGCAACGGCGCGTGCTGCGCGTGGGCTTGCAGGACCGGTACGACTCGCGCGCCGGTTCGCACGAGGCGCTGCTCCAGGGCCATGGGCTGGAGGGCGGGCAGGTGGCCGAGCGCATCCTGGGAGTGCTCCCAAGAACCCCGGTGTTTGCCGTGGAATCCGCAACGAGGAGGGACTGACATGCAGGTCCAGAATCCGAACCCGATGACGCAGTCCGTGCCCCCCGAGCAGTGCCCGCTGTGCGCGCAGCCGGTGCCTGGCGGCAACCGGATCGTGGGCGAAGTGCTCTCCTGTGACGGCTGTTCCGCCGAGCTGGAGGTGGTGGGCATCAACCCGCTGCGGCTCGAGGAAGCCCCCGAGGTCGAGGAAGACTGGGGGGAGTAGCCCCGCGCCATGCGCAAGGTCGACCTCGTCTATACGCGCGTGCGCACCGAGGAGAAGCTCCTCCTCGAGGCGCTGCGCAGGCGCGACTGCGCCGTCAACCTGGTGCAGGACTCCGGGATGGTGCTGTCCATGGACCGGCAGCGCATCACCGAGGCCGACACCGTGTTGATGCGCAGCATGTCCTTCACGCGTGCGCGCTACCTGGCCACGTTCCTGGAGATGAAGGGGCTGCGCGTGCTCAACAGCGCGAGGACCATCTCCCTGTGCGGGGACAAGGCGCTCACCAGCGCCGCGCTGGCCGCGAAGGGCGTGCCCATGCCGTGGTCGTTCGTGGCCTTCGACGAGGACGCGTGCCTGGAGGCGATTGAGCAGAAGGGCTACCCGGTGGTGACCAAGCCCGTGCTGGGCAGCTGGGGCCGGATGGTGGCCCGGCTGGATTCGCGCACCGCGGCGGAGGGCGTGCTGTCCACGCGCTTCGGCACCGGCGGCGCGCAGGACCACGTGGCGATGGTGCAGCAGTACGTGGACAAGCCGGGCTACGACCTGCGCGTCTACGTCATCGGCCGGGCGGTGGGCGGCCTGCGGCGGCGCTCCGAGCACTGGATCACCAACACCGCGCGCGGCGCCGTTCCGGAGCGCTACGAGGTTCCGGTGGTGCACGCGAAGCTGGCGGAGGCCGCGGCGGAGGCGGTGGGCGGGGACATGGTGGCGGTGGACCTCTTGGAGACGCGCGGCGGCGACATCTACGTCAACGAAATCAACCACTGCGTGGAGTTCGCGCGCAGCATCGACGAGACGGGCGTCCCGCTGCCGGACCTCATCGCGGAGTACGTCGCGTCCGGAGCCGGAGGAGCCCGGCGATGAGCGTGCGCGTGGCGGTGCTGGGAGCCGCGGGCTACACCGGCGGCGAGGTGCTGCGCCTGTTGCTCGCGCACCCGGCCGTGGAGGTGGTGCAGGCCACCTCCGGCCAGTTCGCCGGCAAGCGCCTGGACTTCCCGCATCCGCACCTGCGCGGGGTGGGGACGCTGCGCTACACGCCGCACGACGCGCTGGAGCCCTGCGACGTGCTGGTGAGCTGCATGCCTCAAGGCGAGCTGCTCCAGCGCTGGGCGAGGGTGTCCCGGCTGGCGGAGCGGGTCGTGGACCTGAGCGCGGACTTCCGCCTGGACGCCGTGGGGCACGCGCGCTGGTACGGCAAGCACCCGCGCCCGGACGACGTGCCCGCGTTCGTCTACGGCCTGCCGGAGTGGATGGGCGACGCGCTGACGAACGCGCGCCACGTCGCGGTACCCGGCTGCATGGCGCACGCGGGACTGCTGGCGCTCTTGCCGCTCCTGCACGCGGGGCTCGCGCGTCCGGAGGTCCTGGTGGTGGACGCGAAGACGGGCTCGTCCGGAGGCGGCTCGACGCCGGACCGCTCCTCGCATCATCCGGAGCGCGCGAACGCGCTGCGCTGCTACAAGCCGGTGGGCCACCGGCACACGGGAGAGCTGGAGGGTGTGGTGGCGCGAGTCACCGGCCAACAGCCCACCATCCACTTCAGCGCCACGGCGGTGCCGGGCGTGCGCGGCATCCTCGCGACGGTGCACGCCTTCGCGGCGCGGCCGGTGGAGGAGGCGGAGGTGGTGCGCGCCATCGCCACGCGCTACCGCGAGAAGCCCTTCGTGCGGCTGCTGCGGCCCAGCGCGTCCCTGTCGCCGTTCCCGGAGCCCGGGCCGCTGCTGGGCACGAACCACTGTGACTTGTCGGTGGACGTGGACGCGGAGCGGGGCCGCATCGTGGTGAACGCCGCCATCGACAACCTGGTGAAGGGCGCCGCCGGCACGGCGGTGCATGCGCTGAACCTGATGCTGGGCCGCCCGGAGACAGAAGGGCTGGGCTTCCGGGGCCTGCATCCGCTCTAGACCGCTTTTCACTCCGAGGAGCCGCACCCATGAGCTTGAGCACGAAATCCCCTGGCGAGGTGTTCGCGGCCGCGGTCCAGAAGCACGGCGCGAAGGCGCACGTGGACTACGACACGTCCATCGTGGACGCGTTCCCCGGCTTCAAGCGCCGTCCGCGCATCGCGGTGCGCGGCATGTTCAAGACGGCCAAGGCGGAGCGCGACCCGGTCCCCTTCTGGTACGAGACGCACCCCCAGACGAAGCCCACCGGACCGGTGCAGGACGTGGAGCTGCGCCCGGAAGCCGGCTTCGAGTTCCACCAGGACACGCAGGCGCTCAAGCCCACGCGCGCGTGGATTCAAGTGCCGCGCAACCTGCTGGAGGACTCGCAGTCGCTGGCGCAGTTCATCGACTTCCGGCTGCTGGTGCGGCTGAACACGGCGGAGAACCAGGCCCTGTGCATCGGCAAGGGGGGGGACGGCGTGCGGGGCCTGCTGCACACGCCGGGCATCGTGCGGCTGCCGGCGAAGAAGAACGCGGTGGCCTCGCTGCTCAACGCCTGCGCGCAGGTGGAGCAGATGGGCGGTTCGGCGGACGGCATCGTCATCAACTCGTTGGACTTCTACGAGCACCTGGTGGGCCAGCAGTCGCTCCTGTCGGACCTGGCGGCCATGGGCATCCGCCTGTGCCGCACGCGCATGGTGAACCCAGGCACCCTCATCGTGGGGGACTTCACCGCCGCGGCGACGCTGTACGACAGCCAGCGCTCGGTCATCCGGTTCGCGGAGCCGCCGCCGGGAATCTTTCCGCGTGAGGGACTGGCCGCCTACGGCGAGGTCTACACGACGCTCGCGGTGCACCTGCCCACCCACTTCTTCGTGGCGTCGCTGACCTGATGGCCACCGCGAGCGCGAAGGGCGAGGGCGCGCGGCTCACGGTCCTCTACATCACCGGCTGGTGCCGCAGCGGCAGCACCATCCTGGGCAACGTCCTCAACGAGGTGCCGGGCTTCTTCCACGTGGGGGAGCTGAGCTTCCTCTGGAAGAACGCGTACGGGAACGGCTCCAACACGCTGTGCGGCTGCGGCCAGCAGCTGGTGGAGTGCGGCATCTGGGACACGGTGCTGACCTCCGACGTGCCGGCGGGCCTGACGCCGCGCGCGCACGCGGAAGAGGTGGTGCGCAGGCAGCAGGCCGCCGTGCGCACGCGGCACACGCTGCGGGTGCTGGACGAGGCAGGGGATTCGCAGGCGCTCCATGCGCACGCGGACTTCCTCGCGCGGACGTACCGGACCATCGCGAGGGCGACGGGGAGCACGGTGCTGGTGGACAGCGGGAAGTTCCCGTCCGAGGCGGCGCTGTTGCCGCGCGTGGAGGGCATCCGGCCGCTGTATCTGCACCTGGTGCGCGACCCGCGTGCGGTGACGCACTCGTGGACGAAGACGAAGCAGTACGTCGTCCCCATGTCCGCCGCGCGCAGCACGGCGTACTGGCTGGGCTTCAACGCCGCGTCGGAGGAGGTGACGCGGAGGTTCCCCGCCCAGTCGCTCTTCCTGCGCTACGAGGACTTCATCGCCGCGCCGGACCGCGCCGTGGACACGGTGTTGGAACTGGTGGGCGTGCCGCGCGCGCAGAACCCGGTGAAGGGGCGCACGGTGGTGCTGGGGAAGAACCACACCGTCACCGGCAACCCGGACCGCTTCCGCAGCGGCCCCACGCTCCTGCGCGGCGAGGACGACGCATGGAAGGGGGAGCTTGCCTCCGGAGCGAAGGCGCTCACCGTGGCGCTCGCGTGGCCGCTGATGGCGAAGTACGGGTACTTCAGCGGAGCCCGTCGCGCTCCCATCGGAGGCTCCGCGCCGGATGCGGCGGGCGTGGAAACCCGGCCCTGAGCCTTCGGCCATGAGCTCTGTCCTCACGGATGAGAAGGCGAGAACCCGGCTGAGCCCCCGTCGGCGGCGGAACGAAAAAACCTGTCCAACAGTCGGACAGGTTCGGATGACCGCGGCGGGGGGCCCCTGGGCCAGCCAGGCACCGGAAACCTGTCGGACAGTCGGACAGGTTCCGGAGCACCGGGGCCCGGGACCGCGTCCCGCCCAAGCTGGGGAAACCTGTCGGACAGTCGGACAGGTTCTGGAGCACCGGGGCCCGGGACCGCGTCCCGCCCAAGCTGAGGAAACCTGTCGGACAGTCGGACAGGTTTGGGAGCACCGGGGCCCGGGACCGCGTCCCGCCCAAGCCGAGGAAACCTGTCGGACAGTCGGACAGGTTCTGGAGCACCGGGGCCCGGGGCCGCGTCCCGCCCAAGCCGAGGAAACCTGTCGGACAATCGGACAGGTTCCGGAGAACCGGGGCTGGGGGCCTCGCTCCGCTCGCCCCGCGGAGGCCTGTCGGACAGTCGGACAGGTTCCGGAGAACCGGGGCTGGAGGCCTCGCTCCGCTCGCCCCGCGGAAGCCTGTCGGACAGTCGGACAGGTTCCGGAGAACCGGGGCTGGGGACCTCGCTCCGCCCAAGGTGAAGAAACCTGTCGGACCGGCCGACGGATTTGGAGAACCGGAGTTGAGGGCTTCGCTCCGCCCGAGCCGCAGGAAGCTGTCGGACCGTCGAGCGGATTTGGAGAACCGGGGCTGGGGACTTCGCTCCGCCTGAGCCGCGGGCTCCTGTCCGACTGTCGGACAGGATTGGTGGACCGTATCTGGGGGCGCCGGGCCAGCAGACGCCGGAAACCTGTCGGACAGTCGGACCGGTTTTGGAGAACCGCAGCAGGGGCCTGCCGCTCAATGCGGGCTGCGGAAGCCTGTCGGACAGGTTCTGGGGAACCGAGGCCCGGGACCTCGTCCTGCCTGAGCCGCAAAACCTGTCGGACAGTCGGACCGGTTTGGGCGCCCTGCGGCTGGCGGCTGCCGGTTCATCCTGGCCGCCGGAAACCTGTCGGACAGTCGGACCGGTTCTGGAACGTCGTCGCCGGGGGCTGCCCGTTCCCGTCGGGCAGGGGAACCTGTCGGACAGTCGGACAGGTTTTGGTCTTTGCCGGGCGGGAGGTGCGCAGGATGTCCGGGCTGGCGGGCCGTACACCGGTGCGGTCGGGATTACGAGGGACGACCGGGGACCGCTGGGCTGGGTTGGGGAGGGGGCTCCGTCAACGCGGCTCTGGCCGGCTCGAAGTGGTCGGGGATGGCGTCTGGGACTTGTCGCGACGGGGCAATCGTCGGTGCTGGGCCTGGCCGGAGAGGACTTGCGCCGGGCGCGCTTGTTCGGACGGGGGCGGTTGGCGGAGCGGATGTTGTGCGGGCCGGCTGGAATGCCGCGACCTGGGAATGCGTGGTTCGGTGATGTGCGGTGCGCTCGCTGGAGAGCCGCCGTGCTCCAACTTCTGGAGGGACGCGGATGGAACTGGGACTCGCCAACAAGGTCGCGCTCGTCGCTGGTGGCTCCAGCGGGCTGGGGCTCGCCGTCGCGGAGGAACTGGCGAAGGAGGGCGCGCATGTCGCCATCGGCGCTCGGGACACGGACCGGCTGGCCCACGCGGAGGCTCGGCTCAAGTCCGTGGCCCGGGGCGGCCGGGTGCTGGCGACTCGCGTGGACGTGAAGGACGACGCGGACGTGCGCCGCTGGGTGGATGACGTGGTGGCGAAGCTGGGCGCGCTGCACGTCGTCGTCACCAACAGCGGCGGTCCTCCTCCGGGCCCGGCCTCCACCTTCGGCGTGGACTCATACCGGAGCGCGGCGGACGCGGTGCTGCTGCCTCCCATCTCCCTGTCGCTCGCGGCGCTGCCTCATCTGAAGAAGGCCGGGTGGGGGCGCCTGCTGTTCATCACCTCCGAGACGGTGCACCGGCCGGTGGCCCGCTTCGCGCTGTCTGGCTTCGCTCGCATGGGCATCGTCGGCTTCTCCGCCGCGCTGGTGCAGGAGCTGGGCGACGCCGGCATCACCGTCAACGTGCTGGCTCCAGGCTACATGCGCACGCCTCCGGTGGAGCGCACCGCTGGCAACGCGGGGGACGTGGAGGCGGGCCTTCGCGCCATGGGCGCGCACATCCCGCTCAAGCGCGTGGGCCTCCCGGAGGAGTTCGCCGCCGCGGCGGTGTTCCTCGCCAGCGAGCGCGCTTCCTTCATCACCGGCACCGTGCAGCTCGTGGACGGTGGTGCGAGCGTCATCGGATGAGCGCCACCCCCAACGCCTCGTCCCGCCGTCCCGTCGTCGTGAAGATTGGCGGCGCGGCGGGCGTGGACCTGGAGAACGTCTGCTCGGACGTCGTGGAGCTCGTCCGCCAGGGCGAGCGCGTCGTCGTCGTCAATGGCGGGTCGGAGGCCGGTGAGCGGCTCCTGGGCTCGCTGGGCCTGGCACGCCCGGAGGCCACCACCGCGAACGGCAACGTCGTGCGCCTCACCTATGCGCCCACGCTGCGCGCGCTCACCATGGCGTGGGTGGGCGAGGTCAACAAGGCCGTGGTGCTGGCACTGCTCGCGAAGGGCGTCACCGCGCTGGGCCTGTGCGGCGCGGACGGCCGCGTGCTCACCGCGCGCCGCAGGCCGCCGCTCAAGTTGCAGGACTCCGGCGGACGGATGCGCATCGACCGCGAGCATCTGGCCGGAGAGGTTTCCTCGGTGAACTCGGCGCTCCTGGGCACGCTGCTGGACGGCGGCTACGTGCCCGTCGTGTGTCCTCCCGCGGTGACGGAGGACGGCGTGCTCGTGAACGTGGACGCGGACCACGTGGCGTCTTCCATCGCGGCGGCGCTGGGCGCGAAGGCCCTGATCATCCTCTCCAACGTGCCGGGGCTGCTCGCGGATCCGAAGGACCCCTCTTCACTGGTGCGCTCCAGCGACGACGTGGAGGGCTGCATGCCGCTGGCGGGCGGACGCATGCGCTACAAGCTGGAGGCCGTGCGCCGGGCGCTGCAGGGCGGCGTCCCGACCGCGTACGTGAGCGCGTCGCGCGTGGCCCGGCCGGTGTTCCGCGCGCTGGAGGAGGCGGGCGGTACGAAGTTCACCCTTCGCGATGGAGGCACGGCGGATGCGGGCGCGTGAGCCGGGCGTCGACTTGTTGCGGTGGATGGTGGAGCAGTACAGCCCCAGCCACCAGGAAGCCTCCTTCGCCGGAGCGCTGGTGGAGCGGCTGGGCGCTCGCGGCTGGCGGGCCCACACCGACGCCGTGGGCAACGCCGTCGCCCGCTATGGTGACGGGGACACCGTCATCGCGTTCCTGGGCCACATCGACACCGTGCCCGGAGAAGTGCCCGTGCGGCTGGAGGGACAGAAGCTCTACGGCCGGGGCGCGGTGGACGCCAAGGGCCCGCTGTGCGCGTTCATTGAAGCCGTGGAGCTGCTGGACGACGCGGAGCGCGCCGGCAAGCAGTTCCTGCTCCTGGGCTGCGTGGAGGAGGAGGTCGCCATCACTCGCGGCGCCCTGCACGTGCGCGACCAGTACGCCCCGGACTTCGTCATCAACGGCGAGCCCAGCGGCGCGCACGCGGTGACCCTTGGCTACAAGGGGCTGCTGCGCCTGGACCTGGAGCACCGCGCCAGCCGCCGCCACACCGCGAGCCGCGACTACCGCGCCGCCGCGGAACACGTCATCGACGCGTGGAACGCGCTCAAGCGCCTGTGTGACGACTGGAACCGCGAGCGCTCGTCCCTCTTCGAGCAGAACCTGCCCTCCCTCAACGCCTTCCACACCGGCGCCACGGAGACGGAGGAGTGGGCCACGGCCGCGGTGAGCATCCGCACCGGCCCGTCCACGGACACCGACGCGCTGCTCGCGGCGCTGGCCACCGTGCCCACCGTCACGGTGCGCACCGTGGCTCGGAAGAACGCCGTGTCCACCCACGGCAACGACGCGCTCTGCCGCGTCTTCAAGCAGGCCATCCGCGAGCGCGGCGTGAAGCCCACGCTGCGCCTGAAGACCGGCACGTCCGACTGGAACACCGTGGCCTCCGCGTGGGCCGTACCCACCGTGGCGTACGGCCCCGGCGACGCCGCGCTGGACCACACGCCCCACGAGCACATCGACCTGCCGGAGTACGAAGAGGGCGTCGCGGTGCTCGCGCGCGTGCTGGCGCTGCTGCCCGTGAAGGGGACCGCGGGAGGCTGAACGCTCAGGTGCCCAGCGCGGCCAGGCCTCGCGCGCGCAGGGTCCGCATCCCCACCACGATGCCGAAGAAGAGCAGGGCACAGCCCGCGGTGATGGGCCGCACCCCCACGCGGTCCGACAGCGCGCCCTGTCCCCAGACGCCCAGGATGTAGCCCGCGTTCACCAGCAGCAGGAACAGGCTGCTCACGCGCGCCTGCAGCTCCGGCGGCGTGCGCGCCTGGCACACCGTCTTCAGGCCCGTGAAGGCGACCAGGTACACGGCGCCCAGGATGAACAGCGTCACCAGGGCCACCGGCAGCGAAGGGGACAGCCAGTACGCGGCGGAGCACAGCCCCACGAGCAGCAGCGCCGCCTCCAGGAAGGCCTGCCGCCCCATCCGCGCGACGAGGGCGCCGGAGCCGAACGCCGCGATGACCGCGCCCGTCCCCTGCGCCGTGAGCAGCATGGACGTGGTGGTCGCGTCCCCGCCCAGCACCTTCAGCGCGAACACCGGCACCAGCCCCACGAAGGGAGAGATGAGCAGGCCCACCAGCGCCCCGGAGCCCAGCGCGAGCGCGATGCCTGGATCCGTCCACGCCAGGCGCACGCCCCTCATGATGCCGGCCCACAGCGCCTCCACCTTGGGAGGCAGGGTGCTCGCCGTGCCGCGCATCCCCGCGAGCGCCAGCAGCACGGCGAGGAAGGACAGCGTGTTGACGAACAGCGCCCCCGCGATGCCCACCTGCGTCAGCACGAGCGCGGCCAGCACGGGACCGATGATGCGGCCCAGGTTGAACTGCGCCGAGTCCAGGCTGAGCGCGTTGTGCAGGTCCTCCGGAGGCACCACGGCCACGGTGAGCGCCGTGGCGCAGGGGATGACCAGCGTGCTGAACGCGCCGTTGAGCAGCGAGAGTCCCGCCACCCACGGCACCGTCAGGTTGCCCGTCGCGGCCAGCACGGTCAGCAACGCGGCCAGCAGCGCCTGCACGCAGATGCACACGGCCATGAAGGTGCGCCGGTCGAAGCGGTCCGCGAGCGCGCCGCCCAGGGGCGCGAGCACCAGCGAAGGCAGGTGCGTCAGCGCGGCGACCCCGCCCGTCCAGGCGGCCTGGCCCGTCACCTGCGTGACGTAGACCCCCAGGGCCACGGACTCCATCCACGTGCCGATGTTCGACACGAGCGTGCCCAGCCAGAGAAGGGTGAAGTCGCGATGGGTCAGGGCCCGGGCGGAGCCCGAACGGGAGAACAGGGAGGTGGCCACGGAGACACGCTTTCTACAGCGCGCCCCTGACGCGTGCTCGGTAAGCGCACGCCTACACGGTGGTTGACTCCCTGCCTGCCTTGGGAGACGGGGAAAGCCATGACGCGGCACAAGGTTCTCGTGGTTCCCCGGGAGGTTGCCGGCGAGCGGCTCGACCGGTTCCTGACGAAGCACGTCCCGGGCCTCACGCCGGAGCGGGCCCGGGCGCTGCTGGACGCAGGGCGCGTGCGCATCCGGGGCAAGAAGGCGCAGGCCACGCGCAAGCTGTGGGGCGGCGAGGAGCTCACCCTGGAGACGCCGGAGCCCCGGCTGTCTCCGCATGCCTCACGGGAGGGCCCGGAGCTGCCGGTGCTGTACGACGACGCGGCGCTGGTCATCGTGGCGAAGCCGCCAGGGCTGGTGGTGGAGCCGGAGGGGCGGGCGGCGTCGGTGGTGGGGCTGCTCGCGGCGCGGTGCCCGCCGTTCGACGTGGAGGGCGTGGCCCAGCCGGGCGTGGTGCACCGGCTGGACCGGGAGACGAGCGGATGTCTGGCATTGGCCCGGACGGATGACGCGGTGGCGGCGCTCCTGAAGGCGTTCCAGGAGAAGCGCGTGGACAAGCGCTACCAGACGCTGGTGCTGGGCCGTCCGCCGGACACGGGGCACCTGGAGGGACCGTACGCGAGGGACCCGAAGGATCCGCGCCGCTTCACGACCCGCGTGCCCTCCGCGCGGCGGGCGGCGCTGACGTTCACGGTGCGCGAGCGGTTCCGGGAGGGCGCGCTCCTGGACATCGACCTGGACACGGGGCGCACGCATCAGATCCGCGTGCAGCTGTCGGAGGCCGGCTTCCCGGTGCTGGGGGATTCGCTCTACGGCACGGAGGAGGCGCGCAGGCACCCGGCGGCGCTCGCGGTGGGGCGCCAGGCCCTGCACGCGTGGCGGCTGGAGGTGCCGTCCTCCGCCACGGGCCAGGTCGTCCAGGTGGAGTCGCCGCTGCCGGAGGACTTCCTGCGGGGGCTCACGGTGCTCCGCGGAGGCGCGTGATACGGCTTTGGCGCTGGGGACCTGGCGGATCAGGGCAGCACGAAGAGGGGACCATGCAATCGCGGATGAAGTCGTGGGGAAGCCTGTCATGAGAGATGGGCGGAGAGCCTGACCGCCACGGACACTCCCCGGTACACCCTGCGTTCGCCGCGCTACCGCGCGCCCTGAGCCCGGAGCCGAGGACGGCTACCGGCCGGTGTCGTCCTCGGCGTCGGGCTCGGGCGGCTCCAGACGGGCCTGCCGCTCACTGGCCTCCCAGGAGGCCTCGGCGTCACCGGCGTGCACGCGGGCGGCGGCATCGTCGTCCTGGTCGCCGGTCCACGTGGTGTGGCCTCCCGCGAAACCCTCCAGGGGGCGAGCGCCGCGATGCGACTCCACCTCCAGGTCCTTCTGCTCCTGCTCGCGCAGCCGCTCGCGCTCCTGCTCCCGCTCGTGCTCGTGCTGCTGTTCCAGAATCCTGTCCGCCATCTCGCATCACCTCCTGCCCCAAGGTGGGGTGCGGCCGCGCGGGACGGCAGGGGGAGGCGGGCGTTCGTGCACGGCCGCATGCCTGGCGTGCGGTCGGCTACGCTCCCGGGCATCAGGAGGAGCACGGCGGATGAACGCGGGAGTCTCCATCGTCGCTGATGACACGCGGAGCTGGGGACTGGAGACCCCTGGTCCCGGCCTGCTGCTGCACGTCCCCGCCGTGGGACGCTGGGCGCGGCGGCCCTCCGTGCACCTGGAGGCGGCTCCCGGCTACCGCATCCGGTTGCGTGGCGCGGGACAGACGCTGCTCTGGGCCCGCATCGACTCCTATTGGGACCGCGCGGTCCTCCTCCGGGGAACGGCCCCCGCTCCCCAGGTCCTGCCGTCCCTGTCCGCGCCCGAGGTCCGGGCCGTGGAGGCCGCGCCAGGCACCGAGGCCTGGTGGGAGGCCTGGGACTGGCGGGTGGCGCGTGCGCTCGTGGAGGCCCCACTGCCGGTGCTCCACGCCGGGTCCTGGTGCCTGCGCCCCGTGCGCGCCATCGCCGCGGAGAAGGCGGAGCGCCATCCCGTCTCCCCCATGGAATGGGGCTTCGGCCAGCCGCCCATGCCGCCGCACTCGCTGTCCTCCGTGACGCGGTTCCTCTTCGCCTGGGAGGAGGACTGGTGGGACGCGCGGACCGGACACACGCCGGGGGTGGTGCTCGGACTGCGTGCGCTCTCTTCGCCGGAGGATGGACGCGTGAAGAGCTGGCGCAAGCGCGCGAGGGACGGGACGTTGCCGCCCGTGCTGCTGCTCTACGTGGACATCCTGGCGAAGTGGCTGGTGCTGGATGGCCATGACCGGCTGCACGCGGCGCTGCTCGAAGGCGTGGAGCCTCCGCTCTTGGGCTTGTGGCCCTTCGTCACCCCGCCGCGCCCCGCGAGCGCCGTCCGCGAGGAGGGCGCCCTGTTCAGCGCGGAGTTCCAGCTGCGCGCCGGCGCGACGCCGGAGACCGTCGACCGCGTCAACCGCATGCTGCTGCTCGACTTCACTCCCAATCCCAGGGGAACCGTCTCGCGCGCCTGGCCGCTCCCGGGCGGGCGGGCCTCCTGGCGCGAGGAGGTCTCCGTCCGGCGCCGCGGTGCACTGGCCCCGCTTCCGGGCGGCATCGACTGGGATGGGTTCACGTAGACTGCCCGGCATGCTTCGTCAGCACTTCGAACGCCAGACCACCGGCAGGCTGCTGCTCCGCGCTGTTCGCGAAGGCGACCTGGACGCCGTCTTCGCCCTCCACTCGGATCCGACCACGAACCAGTTCAGCCGCCGTGGCTACATGCGGACGCTGGACGACGCGCGGAGGATCATGGGCCTCTGGCTGGAGGACTGGGCGCGCGAAGGCGTGGGGTACTGGCTGGTGGAGCGGCTGGACGCGCCCGGCGTCGTCGTGGGCCTGGGCGGCCTGCGCCACAAGGAGCTGGAGGGCCAGCGCGTGCTCAACCTCGCCTACCGCTTCACGCCCGAGACCTGGGGCTCCGGGTACGCCACGGAGGTGTCCCGCGTCGCGCTGGCGCTGGCGGCGCGGCACCTGCCGCGGGTCCCCCTGGTGGCCATCATCCACCCGGAGAACGCCGCGTCCCTCCGCGTGGCGGAGCGGCTGGGGATGCGCCTGGACCGGCACATCACCGAGGACGGCATCCAGAACCGCGTGTATGTGATGGGCTGAAGCCGGCGTCAGCGCGGGTCGAACGAAGCACAGACGCGCACGCCGATGCGCACGTCCCGCGCGGTCGCGTCACCGGGGGACAGGTCGGCGCTCGCCGCGACGAACGAGTCGTAATACCAGGAGCCTCCCCGGAGCACGACGCTGCCGAACTCCGGCGTCACGGAGCGCGTGAGCTCGTAGGCGTTGCCCGCCATGTCCCGCAGGCCGAACGGGCTCACCGACGCGGGATGCGTCCCCACCGCGTCTGGCCCGAAGGCCAACGGCCGCCGGTCATACGTCGCGTCGATGTTGGCGTCGTCGGGCTGGAGCTGGTCGCCGTGGGGATAGCGGCGGCCGTCCGCGCCCCGGGCCGCGTACTCCCATTCGTGCTGGCCGCACAGGCGCGCTCCCGGCAGCCGCTTCGTCCGGTGGAGCCAGTAGAAGTAGCCCTCCAGGTCCTGCGCGGAGACGCCGGACAAAGGCAGCCGCTTCCAGTCCACGCTCGCGTGCCGCGTGCGCTCCGCGTAGAGCAGGGGCTCGCCCTCCTTCGCGGTGCGGAACTCCTCGCGGGTGCGGTGGAAGGTGAAGACCCAGCCCGTGCCCTGCCGCCACCGCAGCGTGATGGTGCCCCCGTCGCCGAAGTGCGGCTGTTCGAGGATCCGCCTCGCGGGCGCGTCCGGTGGCAGGTCCTCCAGGTAGGCCAGCCAGTCGCCGAACGTCACCTCGTCGCGGCCCACCAGATAGCCGCCGGTGAGGCAGTAGCGATGCATGGGCGGGCTGAAGGTGAAGCGGCGCACCACCTCGGGTTCCGCGCTGCCCAGGAGGAAGCAGCCCGGCGGGATGTAGACGTAGCCCTCGGGCACCTGGGTGGGGAGCGTGAGGCGCAACGCTTCACGGGCGCCGTGCGTGAGGAACACCGGGACGTCCAGGGGCACCCGCCCCGGCTGCGTGACGTGGAGCAGGTAGGAGCCTTCCGGGAGGACGAAGCGCGAGCCTCCGGTGGCCGGCACGGCTTCGCGGCGGAACGGCCCGTCGCTCCGCAGGACGCGCGTGATGGACACGCGGGCCCCGGGCGGCGTGCTCTCGAACACCAGCTCCGCGGGCTCGTGGAACCGCCGCAGGGAGGCCCCGCCCTCCTTCGCTGCGTCCACCTCCTGCTCCAGGCGCTGGAGCCAGGCGTCGCGCTCGTGGCGCTGGTGGAACGCTTCCGCGAGGAGGACGCGCTCGGACAGGACCTCCGCGATGAGCCGGCGCGTGTCGGGGTGGTGGCGGTCGCGGTCCAGGCCGCGCTCCAGGCTCCGGCTGGCGCGGGTGAAGGCCGCTTCCGCATGGTCACGCAGGGCGAGCGTCTCCGTCCAGCGCTTCTCCGCGGCGCTGCGCAGCCCCGTGGCGTCCGTCGCGGTCTCCGGGCCCAGCGAGGAGGGGGGCCGGCCATCGAACATGGCCAGCGACTCCTCGCGGCTCGCGAGCACCCTCGCGGCGAGGGTGCGCCCCGAGGCCAGCGCCTCCTTCGCGGTGCCCAGCTCCGCGGCGATGAAGCGCGAGTCCTCCAGGTACGCCTGGAGCCGGAGGCCGCCATACGACGCGAGGACGGCGAGCGCGAGCACGAGCACGGTGAGGCCCCGTCCCCAACGCGCGCGGCGCACGGCCCGGTGGGATGCCCGGAGGAAGGCCTGCTCGCGGGTGCCCAGGGTGGTGGGCTCCAGCACCCGCACTTCATCCAACTGGCGCTGACCCCAGAGCGCCTCGCTGGCGCGGCGCAGGCGGTCCCACTCCACGCTGGCCGCCTCCACGCGCTTGCGCAGCACGCGGTGTCCGATGTCGTCGTCCAGCCAGTCGCGCAGCGTGCCCCAGCTCGCGATGAGCGACTCGTGGGCAATCTCCCAGCGCGGCAGGCCGCTCACCGTGCGCGTGTGCAACAGCCGGCCTTCGACGAGCACCCGCAGCGCTGTCCGGGAGACGTCATCCGAGGCGTCCGCGAGGTCCTCCGCGCCACGCTCGATGCGCGTGCCCTCCGCCGTCACCAGCTGAAGCAACAGCCGCCGCGCCGCCGCATGCTCCGCGGGGCTCATGCGCGCGAGCACGCCGTCCGCATGCCGGGACAGCGCTCCGGCCACGCCGCCCATCGCCTCCAGCGCCGAGCGCGTGATGCGGCCCCGGGCGGCGTCGCGGCGCTCCCATAGTTCGGCGAGCGCGAACTGGAGCAGCGGGAGGCTGCCCACGCCATGCGCCGTGGAGTCGACGAGCGTCCGCACCAGCTCCGGCGACTCGAAGGCCACGCCCCGCGCACGGGCCGGACCGATGATGGCCTCGCGCACGCCCTCGGGCGACAGGGGCCGGAGGATGTAGAGCGCCCGCTCCGCCTCTTCCCCCAGGCCCGGGAGCGCGCACAGGCGCGTGAGGAAGTCGCCGCGCACCGCCAGCAGCACGTGCACGCCCGGTGACGGCAGGGCCAGCTCCCCCAGGAGGCGGGCGAAGTGCGCGGCCTGTCCGGGGTCGGAGAGGGTGAGCAGCTCCTCCAACTGGTCGACGAAGAGCAGCAGCCCCCGCCCGCGTCCATGCGTCTCGCGCAGCGCCTGTCCCAGCCAGGCCGGCGTGTCCGTGAGGGCGGTGACGAGCTCCGCCTCCCTGCGCCCCAGCACCGGCGCGAGCGCCGCCGCCAACGCTTCGAGCGGGCGATGGCCGGGCCACAGCGTGACGACCTGCGGCTCGCGTCCGTCGCCCAGGTCTCCGGCCGCCGCCCGGGGCAGCACGCCCGCGCGGCACAGCGAGGACTTGCCCGTCCCAGAATCGCCAGCGACGAGCACCAGTGGCCGCGTGCGCAGGCGCTCCAGCACGGCGCGGATGTCGCCCTCGCGTCCGAAGAAGAGCGCCCGGTGCTCGGCGGCGAACGGCGCGAGCCCTCGGTAGGGATTGCCGGCCGCCAGCGGCGCGGGCGCGATGGAGCGCTCCAGCTGCTCCAGTGATTCGCTCAGCGCCTCCGCGGAACCCACGCGCTCCAGCGGATCCACCGCGAGACAGCGCTGGATGAGGGCGGCGAAGTCAGGGTCCACCTCCGGACCCAGCGCGGCGCGGGGTGTGGCGTCCTCGGGCCTTCGCGAGGCGCGGCGGGGCACCTGACCCGTGCACAGCTCATGGAGGATGAGGCCCAGCGCGTACAGGTCGCTGCGAGCGGAGGCCGGGCCTCCGGTGAGCACCTCCGGCGCCAGGTAGGGCAGGGTGCCCACGAGCAGCGGCGAGCCGGACGCCAGCTCCGAGCCCACGTCGAAGCGCTCGGCGAGGCCGAAGTCGAGCAGCTTCACCTCGCCCTCGCGCGTGACGAGCGCGTTGGAGGGCTTGAGGTCGCGGTGCAGGACGCCCTGGCGGTGCGCCGCCGCGAGCCCCCTCGCCAGTCCCACGCCCAGGGACAGCACCCGGCGCCACGGCACCGGCAGGGGCAGCTCCGCGAGCGTCTCGCCGACGACGTACTCGGACACGATGTACGGGTGCCCGTCCACCGCGCCCACGCTGAACACGCTGACGATGTTCGCGTGCTGCAGCCGCGCGAGCGCCCGGGCCTCCGTGGTGAACAGGTCGCGGAAGCGCTCATCCGGCTGGGTCGCCGCCATGAACTTCACCGCCACGCGCCGGTCCAGCGACGTGTCGTGCGCCAGGTAGACGATGCCCATGCCGCCCCGGCCCAGCGGGCGCTCCAGGCGGAACGCATCGAACGACGGCGGCGGCGTCCAGGGCTCCGGCTCCGGCGGTGGCAGCCGGTCCGTCTCCCTCGCGTCGGGGGGCTCCGGGTCCTCCACGGACGAGCGCTGGATGCCGGGCGTGAGCGTGGCCAGCATGCCCCGGCACTCGTTGCAGCCCGCGGCGTGGCGGTGCACCTGCGCCAGCGCCTCGTCCGTCAGCTGGTCCTCGAGGAGCTGGACCAGGACGTCGTCGGTCAGGCAGCTGGAAGGGGGCGCGCTCACGGAGTGGGGACCTTCACGCTAGCCACGCGGCGCGCGGCGTTCAATGACACACGCGGACACGGCGTCTCGCGCCGTGCGCGAGACGCGCGTGGGGGGCGGGGCGGGGCGGGGCATGGTATGGCGTTGCCATGTCCCAGGTGTCCGCACTGGCCGCGACCTTCCTCTCGCACACGAAGACGCGCTTCGTGGCCCCCTCGCCGGAAGCGCTCGCGGAACTCGACGCCCTGCTGTCGCGCGCCTGGGAGGACGCGCAGGCCCGCTGGCCGGGCATCCCGCTGCCCGCCGAGCGCTTCGTCACCCATGTCGCGGAGCGGCTCCCCCCGGCGAGCCCCACCGCGCCCATCGCGCCGCTCGTCTCCGCCCTGTCCCTGCCGGAGCTGTACCTGGCGTGCGCGTGCCTCCAGGGCCACTCCGTCGCGCTGGAGGCCTTCGAGCGCCACTACCTGGCCCGGCTGCCGGAGCGGCTGCGGAGCCTGCGCCAGCCCGACTCGATGATCGACGAGGTCCGCCAGCGCGTGGGCGTGAAGCTCCTGGTGGCCAACGCGGGCCACGCGCCCGCCATCGCGGACTACACGGGGCGTGGGGGCCTCTTGAGCTGGGTGGTCGTCATCGCCAGCCGCATCACCAACAAGCTGCGGGGTCAGGAGAAGCCCTCCACGGAGGACGACGCGGAGGAGCTGTTCAAGGCGCTGCCCGCGCAGGGGCTGGATCCGGAGCTGGACGTGATGAAGCGCCGCCACCACGCGGCCTTCCGTCAGGCCGTGAGGGAAGCCGCCGCCACGCTGTCGGCCGAGGACCGCCATCTGCTCCGCCTCCACTTCGCCGACCGGCTCTCCACGTATGAGATGGCGCCGCTCTTCCGCGTCAACCAGTCCACCATCTCCCGCTGGCTGAAGCGGGTGCAGCAGCAGGTCTACACGGAGACCCGGCGCCGCCTGCAGGAGCAGCTGGGCCTCTCCACGGAGGACTTCCAGAGCTTCATCGCCTTCGTGGACAGCCAGCTGGACCTGACCTTGAGCCAGCTCCTCGACGAGAAGCGCGAGCCTCCGGCCGAAGGCTGAGCTACTGCACGCGCGCGGGCCCCGCCTTCGGGGGGCCATAGGAGCGGTTGCGCAGCAGCGCGGCCCCGGGCTTCACGTCGCCGCGGCGCACCGTGCACACCTCTCCCTCTCCGAGTGCGTCGCCCGTGTCCGCCTGGAAGCGGCCAGGGCACTCCTGGAGGATGATGTCCAGCGCGCGGCCGTCGCGGGTGCGGGAGAGGCAGGTGGCGCCGTCGGGTGCCCAGGCCGCCTCGAAGGACCCCTTCGCCGGGTCCCACTCGCGGGTCGCCTCCGTCGCGCGCTCCAGCACGCCCAGCCCGTCATAGATGTCGATGGTGGTGTCCTGGCGCGTGTGGCTCCGGCCATTGCCGCAGTAGTCCGCGCGGGCCAGCCGGGTGCACGCCTGGTGGAGGCCCGCCAGCGACTTCCCGTCCCGGGAGGCCCAGGGCGCGTAGCCCCAGAGGATGCACTTGGAGATGGCGCCGTTCTCACACGCGAAGGTGACCCGGTCCGCCGCGTCGGCGTGGGCGCCGCTCGCGTCCCACACGCCGCCCACCGCCAGGGCCCGGGGCGCGGGCGAGCGGTCCAGCGCGACGCAGGGGTTCTCCCACTCGCGCGCCACGGGGTTCCAGGCCTCGATGCGGTAGAAGACGCGGGTGGGGTCATCCGCCGCGGGCTCCGCGCCGCAGATGGCCACCTCCACGGGCTTGCCGTCGCTCGCGGTGCCCTGGAGCACGGTGCCCACCACGTCGCTGGCCGTCGCACCGGTCTCCGGCGCGGGGACCGGCCACAGCCGGCCATGGTCGAAGCGCAGCGCCTTCACCCCGTCCTCCGCCTGCTTGGGCGCGTCCAGCGCCACGGAGACGAGCACGCTGGTGCGCTCGTCCGCCGGCTTCTCATCCCAGCCGCGCTTGGTGCCCCACAGCATCGTCCCCTGGGGCCGGGCGATGCGCTGGGCCGTCTGGGATTGGCACCGGCGCGCGTAGCGCTCGGCGTCGGTCGGGCCGCTCACGGACCGGGTAGGAGCGGGCTTCGGGGCGGCGGCCGGCGGCGCGGCCTGTCCTTGCGAGGACAGGAGCAGGAACAGGCACACCGGCAGGGTTCGGAAGGGCGCGTTCATCGCTTCCGATGAGCCCCCGGGCCCGAAATCGATGCAAGGAATCCGTCCGCCCCCTGCACGGAGCCGTCAGTCCCAGCCGCGCAATTGGACGCGCACCCGGCGCAGCAGCAGGTCCCACTCCTGGCGCTTGAGCGTCGCCATCACGCGTCCGGTGACGATGGTGAGGCCCGTGAGGGTCATCACCAGGAAGCCGACGCGGTGGTCCCGCAGGCCCGCGTCGAGCAGGTTGGCCACCACGTCCAGGAGCAGGAACAGCGTCCCCAGCGCGAGGTAGGCGCGGATGCGCAGGGCCATGCCCACCGCCACCCCCAGAAGACACACCGCGCCGAAGACAATCGCATACGTGCCATCCTCGGACTCGCCCAGGCTGGCCGTCAGCTTCGCCGCCGCGGGCACATACAGCAGCAGTCCGCCCAGGATGCGCACCGCGTTGCGCGCCGCGTGCGGGAGGCTGGACGTGAAGAGCTGTCCCATCATCAGGAGCAGCAGCCCGAGCGGCGCCAGGTACACCTCCAGCCCCTCCAGGCCGAGGGCGAGCGCGGCGATGAGCAGCGCCAGGTTGCAGGCCGCCGCGGCGAACGCGCCGAACATCCGGCTGCGCTCCACCGCGCCCAGCGCCGCGTACAGCAGGCCGGAGCCTCCCGCGAACAGGGCGGCGTCGCCCGTCGCGTCGCTGGGGAGGATGAGCGCCACCGCGATGGGCAGGAGCGCCGCGAACCGCCGCGTCGCCTGCTCCACGGGACGCACCCCCGCCCTGCGCGCCAGCACCGTCACGCCCACGAGGACGAAGCCCAGCGACAGCGCGAAGAGGGCGTCATGCTCGGGGCGGAGGCCCTGCGCGGACAGCCCGCGCACCAGCGCATAGACGCCCACCACCGCGAGTTGCACGAAGTAGACATGGCGGCCCGTGTGCTCGCGCCACGCGGCGTGCAGGGACACGCCCACGGCCAGCCCGATGGCCGCCAGCGCCACGGGCAGCACGTCCTCGGAGGCCTGTCCTCCCACGGCGACGGCCGCCAGCAGCGCCGCGCTCGCGACCAGCCACAGGTCGCGGCCCCAGCCCATGCCCCCCGCGACGTCGCTCCGGTGGCGGGACGTCACGCGGCGTGCGGCGTGGAGGGCCAGCGCGCTCCCCGCGGCGGCCAGCGCCAGCTCCGCGCCGGACCGGGTGAAGAGGGGCAGGTACATGGGGTCCCAGGGGGCCCTGGCCTGCGCGAGGAACGCCAGCCCCGTGGCCACGACCGCGCCTCCGGCGACCATCGTCCCGAGCCCCGCGATGAGCCCCGCGAGCGCCCCGCGCCACTGGAAGGCCGCCACGAGCAGCGCCGCCGAGAGGAGCCCCAGCGTCAGGGAGAAGGCGAAGGACCTCATCCAGCCGCCCGTCAGCCCCGAGAGCATCTCCAACACGAGGAGGGGAACCGCCAGCGTCGATGACGTGTGCCCTTCGACGGCCAGCGCATACACCGCCGCCGCGATGAAGTAGGGCAGCACGGACAGGTGGGCACGCAGCCGCGTCCGGCCCTCGTCGTGGCCCCGCCGCTTCGCGAGCCACGGCGCGACGACCACCACCCCGAGCCCCAGCAGCGCCAGCGTGGGCCCCGGCCACGGCTCGAGGTGCGGCATCAGGTGGGCCAGGGCATGGACGAGCAGCAGGAGCCCCAGGCCCACCACGCCGCGCCCACGTGCTCGCGCGCCCCCCACGAACAGCACGGCGCCGGTGGCGAGGACGAGGTCCGCCGCGAGCACGCCGGGCTGGAAGAAGGCCGCCGCCGCCACGAGCACCACGGCCGTGAGCGTTTCCCGGCTCAGGGCTTCCAGGAAGGGGCCCGAGGTGTCATCGGTGCGCAGGGACAGCAGCCGCCGGAAGAACGCACGGGCCGCGTCCATCCGGGCCACCGCGACCGCGAACACCGCGTAGACGAGCCCGGCTGCGGCGATGCCGGCGAACGCCTGCTGCCACAGAAGGAACTCGCTGCAGCCCGGAGGCATCCAGGCCGCCGGGTTCAGCCAGCTCAGTGACGGGCTGATGAGGTGCTCCGCCGAGGCGCGGATCCACTGCCCGTCGGGAGGCAGCAGGGCCACCAGCGGACTCCCGAGCAGCGACTGCTGCGCGGCCCAGAGCGCGGCGCCAGGAAGCCCCAGCAGCAGCCCCCAATGCGCCAGGACCCGCGAGCGGAACGAGGCCGCGAGCAGGACCGTCAACAGCGCCGGCCCCAGCACCAGGAGCGGCGGCACCAGGCCCAGCGCGCGTGACGGATCCGGCAGGCCCACGACGACGGCCGAGCGCAGGAGCAGCACGGCCAGCGCCGCCACGCCCAGGTGCGGCACCAGGTGATACAGCGCCCCGTGCTTGGGGCGCTCCAGACGCTGGGCCACCCACGGCCCCACGCGCCGCAGTCCCAGCGCCAGGAACCACAGCGCGATGCCGATGAGCGGCACGCGCCAGGCGGACACGTCGGGAGGAAGCGGCCGGCCCGCGCGGTTGACGGCCCCGGTGAGCGCGATGAACCCGCCGCACAGGGCGAGCGTCACCACCGAACCCCGCATCTGGAACGCCACGAAGCCACGCGACACGAACGCCAGCAGCGCGCCCGCCGAGAGCAACACGCCCGCGAGCAGGGCCACCGGACGCTCGGCGCTGTCAGGCAGGGCGACCCAGTTGATGAGCGTGATGACCGCGAGCACCGCCTGCACGAGCGCCGCGCCCGCGAAGCCGTCCGTGAACAGCGGCCGTCCCCGAGCGCCGAACGGCAGGGGGAAGACGTCCAGCAACCGCCGGCCCTTCACCGTGTCGAGCCCCGGGCCGCGAAGCATCGCGAACAGCGCGAAGCCGAAGCCCAGGCCCGCAGCCACGAGCGCGGCCCGCGCCGAGGCGAAGTCGGACACCGTGCCCAGACCCTGAGACACCGTGAGCGAGAGCCCCATGGCCGCCAGGAAGCCGACGAGCCGGCTGCCATCGCGCCGGACGCGGAGCAGCAGCACCGCCGTGGCCACCGCCGTGGGCACGCAGGCGAGCACCGTCGAGAAGGGCTCCGCGACCCCCGCGAGCACGTCCGGCAAGACGGGCGCGACCCCCAGCGCCCGGGCCACCCCGAGCGCGGCGATGGCCAGCGACAGGTCCTCCAGGGGGCGGAACGCGTCCCGCCGACCCTGGCGCTCCATCCACGCCGACTGCGCGAGCCCGCCCAGGCCATAGAGCACCGCCGCGAGCGCGAAGACGCCCAGGCCCGCTGCGCTGGACGCGAGCCACGGAGTTCCATCCACGGCCGAGAGCGCCCCGAAGAGCAGCGCGACACCGCCCAGATAATGAAGGCCCCGCCACCTCCACCGCCCCGCGGAGTGGGCCGCGAACGCGATGACCGCACCCGTGTACGCCTGGGGCCAGGGCGCGTTCGTCCCCTGCGTCCACGCCAGCACGGAGAACGCGGGCATCGTCGCCAGCGAGACGACGACACCCCACGCGAGCATCCGGTTGCGCAGGACGGCGGAGAGCGTCACGCGCGCCAGGAGCATCAGCCCGGACGCCACCGCCGCGACGCCGAAGCACCACCACGCCGGAGCGTCCGGTGCCTGCACGCGCGCGACCAACGCCCCCGCGAGCAGCGCCGCCATGACGGCCGGATGCACCAGGGCCCGGCGGCGGAACTCCAGCAGGAAGAAGACGAGCGCGGCCAGCACGGGCGCGCAGACGGATGCCGTATCCACCCAGGTGTCCTCACCCGGGAAGACCGAGAAGGCGCCGAGCGCCCCCGCGAGCGCGCCGCTGGCCACCACCGCGTGCGCCAGCGTCTCGAACACCGGGGCCGCGCGGGGATGCACCGCCCGGACGGCGTCCGTGGATGCGCCTGCCGCCACCACCGCGCCCAGCGCCACCGCCCACAGCACGAGCCCCGCGAACAGGGGCGCCCCTGGCTCCAGCGCATCGAACCCGGAGGGGGCGCTCGCCACGCAGAAGACCGCCAGCCAGAGCGCGCCGTAGAGCGCGGCGCCCACCCCGGCGAACGAAGCCGTGCCAGCCCGCGCCCGCCACAAGGACGCGCCGAGCGCCACCACGCCCGCGAACGCGCACAGCGCACGCAGCCACGGCGCGTCGTCCCACCCCATCAGCGGCAGCCCCGCCAAAAGCGACGGGAACAGCGCCACCGCGAAGGCCGTGGCGGAAGCCCCGGGCCACAGCCGTCCCGCGGCCCGCAGCGGAAGGAGCGTGACGGCGGCGACGCCCAGCGCGGCGGGAACACCGACCTCGGGCGTCAGCGCCACCAGGGCCGACAACGCGATGAACACCACCGGCAGCAGGGCGAGCCCGATGCCCGCGAGCACGCGCCCCACGGACCGCGAGCGCCGCGCCAGGAACGTACCCAGTCCGATGAAGGCCGCGTGGTAGCCCAGCAGCGCGCCCGTGACGATGAGCTGCCGGGGCACGCCACCCAGCGCCTGCCACGCCTCGCGGACGCCCATGAGCGAGCCGCCCAGCACGAGCACCGCGCCGAGGAACCACCAGATGTACTCATTGAAGCGGGGAGGGTTGTCGCCCTCGTCCAGCGCGATGACCGCCTCCAGGCCGCTGCCTCCCAGCGAGTCCAGGTGCCCCCGGCCGAACAACGCCTGCCCCGACCCCAGCGCCGAGCCCAGGCCCTCCTCACTGGAGGACTCGCCGTCATCCGGCGCCACCACCACCCGCCGCCGCGCCACCTGTTGTTCCCGCTCCGCCCGCGCCGTCTCATCCAGCGAGTTCGCGAGCGAGGCCAACCACCCCGGACGCCACCCGCCCGCGCGCCGCAGCGAAACGGCCACGTCATCCGCCCAGGCCTCCACGCGCGCCGCGGAGTCGAGCGCCGGCTCCACCGGAACCGGGACCACCACCACGGCCTCGGGCGCGGGCACCTCCAGAACGCTTACGACCGTCCCAGCAGGCGCCGCGAGCGAGGCCTCCAGCCGCTCCGCCGTGTCCGCATCCAGCAGTCCATCGAAGCGCCAGTGCTCGATGCGCCGCCGCATCCGCGCCAGCACGAAGTCATCCAGGTGCCGCCCGGCGGCGGGCACGAGGGCGGCACCACACTCCGGGCACAGGGGCCCGGAGTCCGGCGCACGCGGTTCCGTACAGGCAGGACAGAGCATGTGCGTCAGCATACCGGGTCGCCCGCACCTGGAGTGCCGTCCCTGGAGACACTGTCACTTCAGGGAGCCCGGCCATGGACCTCGTGCCAGACGGTGCCGTCATTTCACGTGCCATCGGGGCCCGGCACTCGCGGTGCTAGGGCTTCTGGTTGCGCTCCCGCAGCGCCTTGCACGGGTCGTCCTCCGGCATGGCCGGCGTGAACCACACGTAGTCATAGGGCAGGGGGGTGTCGCCAACGACAGCCGCGTAATCCTGGGGACTCAGCGCCTCCGGTGACACCTCCAGCAATGCCACGCTCAACACGGTGACGTCCTTCACGCGGCGCTCCAGGTGCGCGGGGACGCCCCGGTCCTTGCGGACGTGTCCGTTGCCGGTGATGAGGACCGCGCCGTCCGCGGGCACGGTCTCCAGCAGCCGGTCCGCCATCATCGCGTCGCGCGCCCGCTGTGCCAGCGCCATGGGCTCCAGCATCTGTTGGGGAAGCTGTCCGCAGTGCGAGCGGTCCAACTCCTCACGGACCGCCTGCGCCTCCGCTTCGGGCACGGGCGCCTCCAATCCCAGGCGCGAGCGCAGGTCGGAAGGCAGCGCCTCCGGTCCCTTCATCACCAGCTCCCGCACCTGCGCTCGGGGCAGGTTGGCGGCGACGATGGGCAGGCGCGCCTGGAGGCCCGCGGCGAACACGGGCGCGTAGACGCTGAAGGCAGGCCAGCCGCTGTGGGCCCAGTCCACCGCCTTCGCCAGTCCCTCCACGTCCTCCGGATGGGCCTTCAGCGCCGCGTCCACGGCGGGCTGCTGCGTGACGTCCAGCATCTCGAAGGCGAGCGCGGGCCGCTGACCGGAGGCCGTCCTCGCGCGCACCAGCTCCGCCTGGAGCCGGTGGTGATCCGGGTGGTCGTGCCGTTCACCCAGGAGCACGAAGCGCGCGGGCACCACGGCCGCGCGCAGGGCGCTCTCGTCCACGAAGCGGCCTCCCTGCACGTCCCAGATGCGCCCCACCAGCGGGTGGTCCCGGTGCAGCGTCGTGGCCCACTCCCGCGCGGGAGGATGGGAGGGCTGCTGCTTGCTGGCGCAGCCGAGGGACAGCGCGAGGACGAGGGCGGTGGAGGTTCGCGTCATCCCGTCATCTCACCCAGACCGTGCGGGGATTGCCTGCCTGAAAGCTGCGGGGCCCGTGCTCCTGGACACTGCGTCCGGGGAGACCTCCAGTGGCGGCCCGCTTGCCCTCATGGGGAAGCAGTGGGCAGGTTCACGGCTCCCCCGGTGAGAAGCCCTGCTCGGTAGGCGACGGAAGGGGCCGTGCTGACGGAATCCGGCGTTGAAGTGGGGAGAGCCGCTGGCTACGTCCACACCAGGTCACCTCGTCCACGCGTCCCGCACCCCTCGAGTCTCCTCCTGAGCCGTCCGCCCCACGAACAGAACGCGCCGCAGCCGGTGGAAGCCGCGGGGGCCTCGCCGCGTCCGGAGGGATGGCTGGGGACGTTGCGCGGCGGCAGCGTGATGGGGCGGCTCATCCTGGAGCGGGACTGGTCCGGGACGCCGCTGGGGCCCATCGCGTCATGGCCTTCGACGCTGCGCACCCTGGTGAGCATGTGTCTGACGACGCGCTTCCCCATGTTCATCTACTGGGGACCGGAGCGCGTGCAGCTCTACAACGACGCGGGCATCCCCATCATGGGCGCCAAGCACCCGGACCATGCCCTGGGGCCGCTGCGCGACGTCTTCCCGGAGCTGTGGCCCCAGCTGGGGAGCATGTTCGACGCGCTGGAGCGCACGAAGCAGGCGAACTGGGCGGAGAGCCAGTCGCTGCCCATCCAGCGGGGGGGCTTCGCCGAGGAGGCCTACTTCACCTGGTCCTACACCCCGGTGCTGGATGACGACGGCTCGGTGGTGGGCTTCTACACGCCGGCCCTGGAGACGACGGGTCAGGTGCTGGGGCAGCGGCGCCTGCGCACGCTGCACCTCCTCACCCAGCGCGCGGGCGGCGCGGGCTCCGTGGACGAGGCGTGCCGGGCCGGCCTGGAGGCCCTGGCGGAGAACCCCGCCGACCTGCCCTTCACGTGGCTCTACGTCACGGACGCGGGGGGGACGCGGGCCTCGCTCGTGGGCTCCACCGGCATGGGCACCCGGAGCGCGGCGGTGCCCGCGCACGTCGACCTGCGCACGGCGGAGGAGGGCGGGCTCCTGTCTCCAGTGGCGAGCACGCGCCAGGCCCGGCGGGTGGAGGACGTGAACGGGTGGCTCGGAGCACCGCTTCCGCCGGAGGCCGCGGAGCCGCCCCGGCCCGCCCTGGTGCTGCCGCTGCCGCACGCGGAAGGGGACCGCGACCTGGGCTTCCTGGTCGTGGGCCTGAGTCCGTTCCTGAATCCCGAGGGCGAGTACCGGGGCTTCCTGGAGCTGGTCGCGGGGGCCCTGGCCACGGCCGCCTCCAGTGCTCGCGCGCGGCAGGAGGCCGTGGAGCGGATGGAGCAGCTCGCGGCGCTGGACCGGGCCAAGACGGCCTTCTTCAGCAACGTGAGCCACGAGTTCCGCACGCCCCTGACGCTGATGCTCGGGCCCGTGGAGGACGCGCTGTCTGACCCGGCGGAGCCGCTGGCGCCGCGTCTGGCGGAGCGGCTGTCCCTGGTCCAGCGCAACGCCACCCGGCTGCTCAAGCTGGTCAACACGCTGCTCGACTTCACCCGGGCGGAGGCCGGACGCGTGCGCGCGGCCTTCCAGCCCACGGACCTGTCCGCCTTCACCGCGGAGCTGGTGAGCCAGTTCGAGTCCATCGCGAAGCGCGCGCAGCTCACCCTCACGCTCGACCTGCCGCCCCTGGCGGAGCCCGTCTGGGTGGACCGCGAGATGTGGGAGAAGGTTGTCTTCAACCTGCTCTCCAACGCGATGAAGTTCACCTTCGAGGGAGGCGTCCACGTCCGGCTGCGCGCGGAGGAGGGCATGGCGCGGCTGACGGTCTGGGACACCGGCAGCGGCATCCCGGAGGCGGAGCTGCCGCACATCTTCGAGCGCTTCCACCGCGTGGAGAACGCCCGCTCGCGCAGCCACGAGGGCAGCGGCATTGGCCTGAGCCTGGTGCAGGAGCTGACGAAGCTGCACGGCGGCACCGTGGACGTGACGAGCACGCTGGGGCAGGGCACGGCCTTCTGCGTCGCGGTGTCCCTGGGCACTGGCCACCTGCCGCGCGAGCAGCTCGTCCCCGAGGGAGGAATTCCCACGCACTCCGTCGCGCGGAGCGCGTCCGCCTACGTCGAGGAGATCCGCGGATGGCTGGCGCCGACGGGCCAGGAGGATGGGGCGCGAGCGCTGGAAGGAGTGAGGGCCACCCCGCTGCTGCCACCCATGTCCGCCAGGGTGCTGGTGGTGGACGACAACGCGGACCTGCGCACGTACATCACGGGGCTGCTGGACGCGTCGGTGACGGTGGAGACGGCGGAGGACGGCTATTCCGCGCTCCAGGCCATCCGCGCGCGCCCGCCCGACCTGGTGTTGAGCGACGTGATGATGCCGCGCCTGGGCGGCTTCGGCCTGCTGCGCGAGCTGCGCGCGGACCCCCGGCTGCGGGCCATCCCGTTCGTCCTCTTGTCGGCGCGCGCGGGCGAGGAGGCCTCGGTGGAGGGTTTGGAGGCGGGCGCGGATGACTACCTGGTGAAGCCCTTCTCCGCGCGCGAGCTGGCGGCGCGGGTGCGCACCCAGCTGGAGATGGCGCGGGTGCGCCGGGAGGTGGCGGAGCTGTCGGCGCGCGAGGCGGTGTTGCAGGAGGCGGTCCGCGCGCGGGACGAATTCCTGTCGGTGGTGAGCCACGAGTTGAAGACGCCGCTGGCGGGCTTCCGCCTCCAGTTGGATCTCATCGAGCGGGGGCTGGGGCCGGACGCGCACGCCCGGTTGGGCGAGCGGCTCCTGTTCACGCGGCGGCAGGTGCACCGTCTGGCCACGGTGGTGGAGACGCTGCTCGACATGTCCCAGCTGTCCTCGGGGCCGGTGCAGCTGAGCGTGGAGGACGTGGACCTCGCCGCGCTGGTGACGGAGGAGGTGGCCCAGGCGCGAGAGGAGTTGTGCCGGGAGGGCTGCGAGGTGGCCGTGCGCGTCTCGGGGCCGGTGCGGGGCCGGTTCGACAAGGCGCGCCTGGAGCAGGTGGTGCAGGGCTTGCTGTCCAATGCGTTGAAGTACGGACCGGGCAAGCCGGTGGAGGTGCACGTGGAGCAGGTGGGCCCGTCCGCGCGCCTGACGGTGGTGGACCACGGCATGGGCGTGCGCATCGAGGACCGCGAGCGCATCTGGCAGCGCTTCGAGCGCGCGGTGTCCGTGCGCAACTTCGGAGGCCTGGGCCTGGGCTTGTGGATCGCCCGTCAGGTGGTGGAGGCCCACGGCGGCAGCGTGGGCGTGGCGGAGACGCCAGGGGGCGGCGCCACCTTCACGGTGTCACTGCCCCTGGACGGCCCACGGCCCTGAAGCAGCAAGGCCCGCGCTCTCCGTGGGGGAGAGGCGGGCCCTGTGTCTGGCTTTGGCTGTCTGACTCCGGGCAACCTGCTACTTGGAATCCACCACCAGCACCATCCACCGGTCGGTGGCGTGGTCGATGCGCAGGTTCGCGGCGCCGGCCTCCTGGAGCTGCTGCACCACGCGCTCCAGGAACTGGAGCTGCTCCGCGGACGCGTCCACGAACACGTTGCGCGCGCCCGGGCCCTTCGCCTTCGGCTTCTTCGCCGGCGCCGCACCCGCGTGCAGCTCCGGCGCCGCCGCGGCCTTCAGCAGCGTCCCCGCGTCCTCCGCCGTCACTTCCGCGCGCTCGTCCTGCACGTCCACGTCCTGCTCCTCCTTGGGGGCGGCGACCGGAGCGGCGGGCTGCGAGGCCAGCTCCTTCTTCGCCTGTTCGCGCAGCTCGTTGAACGTGCGCAGGTTGATGGTGGCGCCGAAGCGGTCCTTGAAGCTCTCCAGGGCGTCCTGGCGGCTCAGGTCGGGCTGGTTGCGGAAGAGGTCGAGCAGGAACGCGTGGCGCTCCTGCGACTGCTCCTGGGAAGTCCTGGGCATGGTGTCGGGCTCCGGCGGTGTGGCCGCTCGTAAAAGGCGGCGCACCCTATACCCGAGCCTCCCCCCGGAACGAAAGCCGGGGGCCCGCTACCGCCCGCGAGGCCCCGGACGCGGCGTGCGGCCCCCACCCCGAGGCCCGGACGGACGCGGCTGCGCCGGACGGGGCCACGCGTTCGTCGCCAGGCCCTCCTCCGCGTTCGAGCCCTCCGAGGAACGGCGCAGGCGCGCGGCCTCCGCGGCGGACTCCGGCGGCACCAGCGCCTTGGGGCCCCGGCCAATGAGGTCCTCGCGCCCGGCCAGCTTCAGCGCCTCGCGCGCCAGCGGCCAGTGCTCCGGGTTCCAGTAGAGCAAGAGCGCCTTCTGCAGCCGCTTCTCGCGCAGGCCCTTCGCCGTGTACACGGGCTCCATCTTCAGCGGATCCAGCCCCGTGTAATACATGGCCGTGGCCACCGACATGGGCGTGGGGATGAAGTCCTGCACCTGCCGGGGCCGCTTGCCCTTCTCCTTCAGCCACTGCGCCAGCATCACCATGTCCTCCAGCGTGGAGCCGGGGTGGCCGCTGATGAAGTAGGCGATGTCGTACTGCTCCTTGCCCGCGTCCTCGCTGGCGCACGCGAACATGTGCTGGAAGCGCTCGAAGCTCTCGATGCCGGGCTTCTTCATCTTCTCCAGCACGCGCGGCGACACGTGCTCCGGCGCCACGGACAGCTGGCCGCCCACGTGGTGCGCCGCCAGCTCCTTCACGTACTCCGGCGAGCGCTCCGCCAGGTCGTACCGCACGCCGCTCGCGATGAAGACGTGCTTGATGCCCGGCTCCTCGCGCACCTGCTTCATCAGCGAGATGAGCGGCCCGTGGTCCGTCTGGAGGTTCTCGCACACGCCCGGGTGCACGCAGGACAGCTTGCGGCAGCGGCTCTCGATGTCCTCGCTCTTGCACTTGAGCTTGTACATGTTCGCCGTGGGCCCACCCAGGTCGGTAATCGTCCCCCGGAAGTCCCCCATGCGCCGCAGCTCGCGCACTTCGCGCAGCACGCTCGCCGCGGAGCGGCTCTGGATGACGCGCCCCTCGTGCTCCGTGATGGAGCAGAAGGTGCAGCCGCCAAAGCACCCGCGCATCAGCACCACCGAGTGCTTCACCGTCTCGTAGGCGGGGATGGGCTCCTGGTACATGGGGTGCGGCACGCGGTTGAACTTCAGGTCATACAGCTCATCCATGGCCACCGTGGCCGTGTCCCCGGGCTTCTGTCCGGCGCCGTCCTCCAGCGGCCGGGCGGGCGGGTTCATGTAGATGGCCCGGTTGCCGTGGCGCTGCGCGATGGCGCGCGCGTTGCCGGGGTTGGTCTCCAGCTGGAAGTCCCGGCTCATCACCGCGAAGGCGCGCGTGTCCGCCACCACGTCCTCATAGGAGGGCAGCACCACCACCTTGCCGTGGTCCGCCGCGCGCTTCGCCGGGTCCGCCTCCAGGGCCTTCATCGCCACGTCGTTGATGAGGTGCGCGGTGCCCCGGATGTCCTTCAGGTCCTCGATGCGCTCGCCCCGGTGGAGCCGGTCGGCGATCTCCCAGATGGGGCGCTCGCCCATGCCGAACACCAGCAGGTCCGCCTTGGCGTCGAAGAGGATGGAGCGGCGCACCTTCTCGCTCCAGTAGTCGAAGTGCGCGATGCGCCGCAGGCTGGCCTCGATGCCGCCCAGCACGATGGGCACGTCCGGGAAGGCCTCGCGGCAGCGCTGCGCGTAGACGATGGAGGCCCGGTCCGGCCGGCAGTTGGTGCGTCCGCCCGGGCTGTACTGGTCCTCCGAGCGGTTCTTCTTCTGGGCCGTCAGCCGGTTGAGCATCGAGTCCAGGTTGCCCGCCGCCACCCCGAAGAAGAGCCGGGGCGCCCCCAACGCCTTGAAGGGCTCCGCCGAGTGCCAGTCAGGCTGGGGGATGAGCCCCACCTTGAAGCCCCGCCCCTCCAGGAAGCGCGCGATGAGCACCGGCCCGAAGGCCGGGTGGTCCACGTAGGCGTCGCCGCTCACGATGATGATGTCGCACTGCTCCCACCCCCGGGCCTGCATGTCGGCGCGGGTGACGGGTAGGAACGGGTGGGCGTAACGCGGGGAGATGGAGGCCATGGGCTTGAGTCCCCTCAACAGCGGGGGAGGGCCCAACCAACCCCATCAGGGCGGGCGCTGTCCACTGCGACGGCCGCCCGCCCTCCTGCACCCCGGGCGACCGGCAACCCGTCAGGTCGTCCAAACCCAGACACGGAGTGTGCCGTTTCTCGACTCCTTGCAAAGACAGACAACAGGGTCATTGGGGCGCCAACAGGGTGTCTATGTATACCTGGACCTGGGTACAGCTATGCCTGTATTGCTAGAAAAATCCGTTTGTGGCAGAGAATGGTACGCGGGCCTGACTGTCATTGTCTGGCGTCAGGCCGCTCCCCCCATCCCGGTCCCGCCCATCTCATTGGAGAGAGTCATGTCCCTGCGCCGTCCGTTGTCCCTGTTCGCTTCCCTGTTGATGCTGGGTGGCTGTGGTACCGAAACCCTGGAGGAGGGCGCGGCTCCAGGCCAGTCCAAGGCCGCGCTGCACACGGGCATCGACCTGGCGGTCAGCGGGTTGGGCGTGACGTGTGATGACGGGCAGGTGGCGACGGTGACGGGCACCATCGTCAACGAGGCGCCCACGGGCATCGACCCGTCGGTGGCGGGCATCTACGCGGGGGACCCGGCCGAGGGCGGCATGTTGCTGGCGACGGTGAACGTGCCCTGGCTGGTAGGCAAGGAGCGCTACGCGTTCGAGACGGCGGTGCAGGTGCCGGAGGGCACGCAGAAGCTGTTCGTGGTGGCGGACGCGTTCAACTTCTTCCCGGAGGACAGCGAGGAGAACAACACCGGCTCGGTGACGCTGGCTCCTGGCGGTGGCTGTCTGGTGAACCAGCCGCCGGTGGCGCTGTGCAAGAGCGTGACGGTGGCGGCGAGCGCGTCGTGCTCGGCGGCGGCGTCCATCGACGATGGCTCGTATGATCCGGATGGCTTCCCGCAGCCGCTGAGCATCTCGGCCAGCCCGGCGGGCCAGTACCCGGTGGGCACGACGCCGGTGACGCTCACGGTGTCGGACGGGATGGACTCGGCCACGTGCACCGCGACGGTGACGGTGGTGGACCAGACCGCGCCGGTGGCCGGGGCGAGCAAGAACCTGGTGCTGGCCCGCACCCTGGGCGCGGACTACAAGACGGTGACGCTGGCGGACTGCGCGCAGCCGGCGGTGGACACCTGCGGCGGGACGCTGGACCTGCAGCAGTCGGCCTCCATCATCCGCGTGGAGTCGGATGAGTCCGAGGACGCGCTGTTCAGCCTGGCCCTCTTCAAGTGCCAGGACATCAAGCTGAGCGCGGACCGCAAGTCCGCGCAGCTGCGCGCGGAGTCCAGCCTGCTGGGCAACGGCCGCGTCTACACGATGGTGTACTCGGTGGCGGACGCGTCCGGTAACGCGACCCTCGGCACCTGCAAGGTGAAGGTGCCCAGCCCCCTGGGCGTCCTCTCCGTGGGCCTGGGGCCCAACTACTGCCAGGGCGAGGGTTGCCCGGCGGGCACGGGCAACGGGCTGCTCTGCCCGCTGCTGTAGTCCCCGCGGAGGTCCAAGGCGGTGAATGACGGCCCGGGTCCGCGAGTGTGCGCGGCCCGGGCTGTGGGCCGGGGCTTCACCCCTGGTGCAGGCGTGCGAGGGGCCCCCGCGTGCGTTGACGCAGATCGCAGCCTCCCCTAGCTTGGCCGGCTCCCGGCACCGCCCCTTCCCGAGGTGAGGAAGGGCCGCGCCGCGAGCACCCCGTATGATGCGCAGGACGGACGAGGAGTCGGGTCAGGGGGAGGCGCCGCGGGACGAGCGTGCTCCAGATGACCTCATGCCCGTGCTCCGCGTGGAGTACGACACCGACGTCCAGGAGGGCCACGCCGCGCCCGTGCTCCGGGTCCGCTCGTCGTGGCCGCCGCAGGAGCCGGAGGACCCCGCGCCCGCGCCGAAGGTGACGGAGGTGAAGGGCAGGGCGTCCGCGAAGGCGAGGACGCTGACCTTCCGGGAGCTGGACTCCGCGGCGCTGGCCTCCATGCCAGCCTCCCACCGCGTGAACCGCGCGCTGCCCACGCGTCCCGCCGTGCAGGGTGACGCGGGCGCCGGCACGGCCGAGGCATCCACGTTGGACCTCCTTCGTGCGGACGAAGCGGCCGGCACGCGCCCTCCGGCGAAGGCCTCCGCACCGGACCTCCTTCGTGCGGACGAAGCGGCCGGCAAGCGCCCTCCGGCGGAGGCCTCCGCACCGGACCTCCTTCGTGCGGACGAAGCGGCCGGCACGCGCCCTCCGGCGAAGGCCTCCTCACCGGACCTCCTTCGTGCGGACGAAGCGGCCGGCAAGCGCCCTCCGGTGGAGGCTCCCGCGCTGGACCTCATCCGCGTGGACGACGCGGCCGACGCGCGTCCCCCGGAAGAGGCACCGGCCCGCGACGTGTCCGCCTCCGGCGACGTCACCCCCGCGGAGCGCGAGGCCATGCAGGCCGCCGTGTCCTCCGGGCGCCGCCGGGAGCAGTGGGTCGCCCCCACGTACCTTCCGGAGGACCTGCGCGACGCGCTGGTGGCCGAGCGCAGCCAGTACCGCGCGCAGCGGCTCCAGGAGGCCCGCGAGGTGGGCCTGGCCGGGCCGGGCGTGCTGGGCCTCGTGCCCGTCCCCGCCGCGGATCCGGACTGGTCCGGGGGCTCGCTGCTCGGCTTCCTGGGCGAGGAGCTCGTGTTCGCCGGCAACATCGTCCACCTGGACTTCGAGTCCGGCCGCGTCTTCGCCGCCTCCGACTCCGGCGAGGACCTGGACCGCCGCGTCCTCTCCTGCGAGCGCTGGTGCTACCGGCCCTACGACTTCGCGGAGGCCCTGTGCGCCGCCGCGGCCGCCTACGAGGACCGCGCCTCCGACCTCACCAACGCCCTGGCGCGCGCGAAGGGCGAGCTCCTCCCGTCCACGCCGGCCCCCCGCGACGCGGAGCTCATCCCCGTGGACCGGCTGTGGCGCCAGCCGTGGGGCAGCATCTGGGGCCCTCCCGGCACCGGCAAGACGACGGCCGTCGCGGACCTCATCGCCCGCGCCCTGCGCGCCTGGCCCAACGAGCGCATCCTCGCGGTGGCCCCCACCAACCGCGCCGCGGACGAGCTGGTGATGCGCGTCAGCGCCCTGCTGGAGCGCGACCCCATCCCCTTGCGTCCCCTGGCCCGCAGCATCTTCCGCGGCGGCACCGGCGCCAGCGAGTCCCTCCACAAGTTGCCCACCGTGGCGCTGGAGGAGAACAAGACGAGCAAGCTGCTCAACACCATCCAGCAGCGCGAGCGCGAGCTCACCCTGGAGCGCTCCCGGGGCGGCCCCGCGCCGGAGCTCGCCCGCATGCAGGCGGAGCTGCGCAGCCTGCGCGGCCGCGTGAAGGACCCCACGCTGAAGGAGGCGGAGAAGGGCGAAAGCCCCCTCATGGTCCTCACTGTGCACCGCGCCCTGCGGCTGGTGTCGGAGCTGGAAGGCGAGGAGACCTTCCAGCGGCTCGTGGTGGACGAGGCCGGCATGGTGACGCGCGCGGCGACGGCGCTGCTGGCCCCGCTGGCCCGGCAGGTGACGCTCGCGGGCGACCCCAAGCAGATCGGCCCCGTGAGCCGCGCGGCGGAAGGGGCGGGGAAGGGCACCCAGACGTGGCTGCGCGCCAGCGCCCTGTCCCACCTGGAGGACGCGGTGAAGGACGCGGAGCGCCCGGACGTGCTGCTGCTGCGCACCCAGCACCGCATGCACCCGGACATCGCGAAGGTGGTGAGCCACTTCTGCTACGGCGGCGCGCTGGAGGACGGCGACCTCGTGAAGGACCGGGCCCAGAAGCCCGCGCCCGTGCCCGCCTTCCCGTCCCGCGCGATGTGGCTGGTGCTGGATGGCCTGAGCCGCGACACCCGCCGCCTCACGCACGGCCGCGGCGAGACGGGCTCCGGCTACCAGCGCGAGCTGTCCGCGGAGCTCGCCGTGACGCTGGCCCTCCAGGCCGTGCGCCTGGGCCTCACGGTGCTGTGCGTGACGCCCTACCGCGCGCAGGCGGCGCTCCTGCGCAAGCTGGGCAACGCGGCGGGGCTGCGCCACGACATGTTCAGCGCCTCCACCATCCACCGCCAGCAGGGCACCCAGTACGACGTGGTGATGGTGGACACCGTGGCCGGCGGCCGGCCCTTCCCGTCGCACACGCTGGTGCCCGTGGGGCTGGGCGGTGAAATCGCGGGCGGCAAGGACACCGGGCCCCTCTTCACGCAGGAGCAGGTGTCCCTCTTCGAGCGCCGCTTCGACGACGGCCACCACCTGGTGCGCGGCGTGGCCGGCAGCGGCAAGACGTACGTGCTGGCGCACTGGGCCGCGCGCTACCTGCTGGAGAACCCGCGCGCCCGGGTGCTGGTGTCCTTCTACAACCGCTCGCTCGCGCCGCTCGTGGACAAGCTGCTCATGGAGGCGCTCACCGTGCGCGCGGGCCCGGAGCAGGTCCGGCCGCTCAGGGCCCAGGTGACGGTGAAGCACGTGGGCGCGCTCCGGCGCCTGGAGCCCCACGCCTTCGACGCCGTCTTCGTGGACGAGGCGCAGGACATGGACGCCAGGGGCCTGGCCACCCTGCACGCGCTGGTGCGCCCCATCACGGGCCAGGACGGCCGCGAGTCCCGCTGCTTCCAGCTGTTCATGGACGACTCGCAGAATGTCTATGGCCAGGTGCCCATCGACAGTTTGAAGGAGCAGCTCCCCGAAGGGCTGTCCTTCCGCGGCCGCACCCGCGTGCTCAAGGAGACCTTCCGCGCCACGCGCGACATCCTCGACGTGGCCTTCAACGTCGTGCTGGACCCGCTGCGCCAGCACCGCGTCACCGACCCCGGCATGCGCGAATACATGAAGGCCGGAGAGCTGGCCCGCGAGCGGCTCCTGTGGCTGCCGGAGGAGACGCTGGAGGGCCTCTACCGCGTGCAGTCCACCGAGCGCGGCGGTGTGCTGCCCCAGGCGAAGGACTTCGCCTCCAGCACCAGCGAGGCGCGCTGGGTGGCGAAGGAGATCGCCCGGCTGGTGCGCGAGGAGGGCGTCCACCCCGGTGACATCCTGGTGGTGGCGCCGGTGATGCCCGCGTCGTTCACGGACGCGCTGCGCAAGGCGGGCGTGCCCGCGGAGGCCTACGGCGGCAAGGGCGGCCGGGACGTGACGGACTTCCGGGTGAGCGGCGTGGACCACGTGCGCGCCACCACGGTGTTCTCCTGCAAGGGCCACGAGTGCCCTGTCGTCTTCTTCGCGGGACTGGAGGCCCTGGACTCCATCGAGGCGTGGATGGCGGGTGCGCGCCAGCGCAGCGAGCGCGAGAACGAACGCATCCGCCGCGCGATGTTCTACGTGGGGGCCACCCGCGCGATGAAGCGCCAGTACCTCACCGGCGTGCGTGGGGGCCGCTTCCTCCGGGTGGCCGCGTCCTACGTGGAGACGCTGTCCGGCCACCGCCCGGCGCCCTGAAACACAGGGCGCGGGACTTGTTACATCCGCCAGCCGCCGGGGACGCCCGCGCTCTTGCCGAACGCCGGCTGCGCGTACACCTCACGGAAGCGCGCGCGCAGCAGGTCGAACGTCTGCTGGAGATCCGGCGCCGCGGCGCGCGTGTCCGGCAGCTGTCCGCCCATCCGCGAGAAGCAGCGGCTCATGGCGCCATCCAGCCACTGCGCCACGGCGGCGGTGTCCTGGTCCTGAAGCCGCTCGAACACGGAGAGGGCGCGCTCCAGCGTCTCGCCCACCAGCTCCGTGGAGTCGACCGCACTCCCAGCGCAAAGCTTCGCGGCCCGAACCTCCAGGGCCGGACGATGCTTGCGAACAAACTCCCCGAAGGCATGCAGATTCACGGTGACCATTCTTAACCCTTCGCCCCCACGCTGTCAGAACGCCGGCCGCGGAAATCCTTGGCTTCCGGACACCGTGAATCGTGTCGGTGGAAAAGGGTGGTGGGATGAATCATGTATCACTCTCCGTCCTGGCAGGCGAGGGACCGGGGGCACTTCCCTCGGGTCGTGGGTCGTGCGGGCCACCCGGTGGGGGCGGGCAGACCCAGGGGGCCTGCGTTGTTCCTTGGCGCGTTTCAAGGAAAGCGAGAGACATGCGGCGCACGGTGGAGCTGACGGACATGGCAGGGAATGACGAGGGGCCTCGTGTCCTCTTGTTGCCCGGGCTGGGTGCGCGTGGATCAGGCTTTCGTGAGCTGGCCCTGCGGCTGACGGACGTGGCGCGTCCCGTCATGGTCGAGTACCCGGAAGGCGAGCATGCCGCGTGCGGCGCGAGGGCCCTGGCGGAGCAGGTGCTGCGCGTCACGGGGACGGTGGACGCGGTGGTGGCCAGCTCCTTTGGAGGCATGGTGGCGGCGCACCTGGCCGCGGGCGGCGCGACGCGCGGCGTGGCGTTTCTGGGGGCCTTCACCCGCACCGAGCACGTGGGGCCTCGCGGAAGGCTCATCGCGATGATGGGACCCATCGCGGTGCTGGGGCGTCCCGGGCGCGTCGCGGCGTCGCTGGCGGCGTGGCGCCCGGTGGCCTCCCATCAGGTGGCGGACGTGGTGCCCACCACGATGCTGGAGCGGCTGACGACACTGCGGCGCGCGTTCTCCATCCACGCGGAGCCGCCGCCGCCGGACCTGCGCCCGCTGAACGTGTCGTGTCTTTGCATCCAGGGGGACCGCGACGTGCTGGTGCCGCCGTCCTCGCTGGAGCGACTGGCCGCGTCGCTGCCGGAGGGCACGCCCCGGCACCTGCTGCGCGGCGCGGGACACGTTCCCTATTTCTCACACCCGGAGGAGTGCGCGCGGCTGCTCACGCCGTGGCTCCAGGCGCTCGCGCCCGCGGGGCTCGCGGTGCTGACGGCCCGGGGGCTCGGGGAGGACGTGGGAAGCGCGGCTTGACAGGGCGCGCGCGGGCAACGGATCCACCCGCCCGGCGGGGGGGTGTACGGATGCGGGCGCGGGAAGTAGCTTCGCCTCCGCCGATGTCGACCCGTCCTCTTCGCGCGCTCCTCTTCCTGGCGTTCCTGTCCACGGCGGCACAGGCCGCCGCGGACTCCGCCCCGGGGCTGAATGCCTCGCCCGTGCTGCCCACCGCTCCGGCCCAGGCCGCCGCTCCGGCGCCCGCGCCCCGCCGCACCGTGCTGCTGTTGGGGGACAGCCTCATCGCCACGGGTTTCGGGGAGTACCTCCAGAACCAGCTCGCCGCGCACCCTCGCATCCGCTGTGAGCGCCGCGCGAAGTCGTCCACGGGCCTCGCGCGCCCGGACTTCTTCGACTGGCTGGAGGTCGGCCAGCAGGAGGTGCGGCAGCACCAGCCGGACGTCGTGGTGGTCATCCTGGGCGGCAACGACGGGCAGGCCCTGCACACGCGGCAGGGGCGCGCCACCGTGGCCTGGGGCAAGCCGGACTGGCAGGGCGAATACCGCCAGCGGCTGTCGGACTTCGTCACGGCCATCTCCGCGCCGGGCCGCAAGATCATCTGGCTGGAGCTGCCCGCCACGAGCCGCCAGCGCTTCGAACAGAAGCTCACGGTGATCCGCGACCTGCAGCGGGAGGTCATCGCCGCGCGCGGGGACGCCGTGCACCTGGACACGCGGCCCTACTTCACCGACGCGCGCGGCAAGGCGCTGAAGCAGGCCCGCGTGGAGGGCTTCCGCAAGCCCATGCGCCTGCGCATGACGGACGGCGTGCACTTCACCGTGGCCGGCGGGCGCTACTTCGCGAACAAGGTGTACCCGGAGGTGCTGGGCGTGCTGGGCCTGGAGCACTCGGCGCCGGAGGAGCAGCACACCACGCGCCCCGCGGGCGCTCCGGTGAGGCCGGCGATGCAGGCCCTTGCCCCGGTGGCTCCGGAAGCTCCCACGAAGCCGTAGCGGCCCTCCCACGTCAGGAGTGGCGCGGCCAGGAGCTCTCGCTGCCCGCGTCGGGACGCAGCCTGCGCACGGCGCGCAGGAGCAGCTCCTCGTCGCGCGGGTTGGCCAGGAAGCCGCGCGCCTCCAGCTTGCGCGCCCGGTCGAAGCCCTCGTCGTCCGACGTCCCGTGGACGATGAGCGCGCCCTCGATGTGGACCTCGCCCGCGAGCAGCCCCTCCATGGCCTGGAGGGGGGCGAGCACCAGATCGTTGTCGCGCGTGTGCAGCACGTCCAGCGGCGTGGCCACGCGCGACGGGATGCCGTTGCGCGCCAGCGTGCGGGTGATGAGCACCGCGGTGACGGGCGGCCAGCCGTAGAGCATCAGCGGCGGGCTGGGCACGGCGGGGCGGCTCGGCTCCGGCGCGGCCCCGGCCGTCTCGCGGATGCCATAGAGGGCGCTGAGCGCGCGGGACAGGGCGCCGTCGGAGGCCAGGTGCGGCTCCACGCGCGCCTTGCCGGACACGGCCCGCACGTCATCCACCGCGTCCAGCGACAGGGGCGCGGGCACGGCCAGGTGCAGGACCTCCTTGTCCTCGCGCGTCTCCAGCCGCAGCGGCACGACGCCGTACTGCCGGGCGATGCGCGCGGGCACCAGCCGGGTCAGGGCGCGGTCGAGCGGATGCCGGTCCAGGTCCACGGCCTCCACGTCGAACTGGATGGCCAGCCCGCGCAGGACGTCCGCCTCCGTGCACACGCCCTCGCTCACCAGGGCGCGGCCCAGCGGGACATGGACCTCGTGGTGGTGCACCAGCCCCAGGCGGAGCTGGCCTTTGTCGACCACTCCCAGCTCCAGGAGGATCTCCCCCAACGGGCGTCTGGTTCCGATTTCCATGCCCACTCAAGGTGGCAACCGGCCCCGCACGCGACGACGGTCGGACGGGGGCTCGTCCGCCCGCCCGCCCTCAAGGCCGGTGAAGGGGGAAGAGCGCCTCGTAGGCCTCCGGCTTGAAGCCCACGGTGACGGCCTGCTTCGTGACGAGCACGGGCCGCTTCACCAGCTTCCCGTCCTTTGCCAGCCACTCCACCAGCTCCGCGTCGGAGGCCGCGTCGACCTTCTCCTTGCCGAGCGCGCGGTAGCTCTGCCCGCTGGTGTTGAGCCACTTGCGCACGGACACGCCGCTTTGGGCAATCCACTGGCGCAGCTCCGCCACCGTGGGTGGCTGGTCCACGATGGGGCGCGTCTTGTAGGAGACGCCTCGCGCCTCCAGCCACTTCAGCGCCTTCTTGCAGGTGTCACATCCGGAGTACGCCAGCACGAGGATGTCATCGGACATGCGCGGGCTTCTACCAGAGCGCTTCCGGGAAGAGAGACCATGAACCGCCGCGCCACGCTCCACACCGTCCTGTCCGTCCTCTGCCTGCTGGGAAGCGGGGTGGGGTGCTCCGCAGGGGTCGAACCGGCCGGAGAGGTGCCGTCAGGCAGCGTGCCCGACAGCGGCTCGCCGGACCGCGACGCAGGCTCGTCCGACGCGGGCACCGCCGACCCGGGGACTCAGGACCGCGATGCGGGCGCGGCTGACGCCGGCACGGATGCGGGGACCCCGGACGCGGGCACCGCCGATGCAGGCGGAGTCATCCCCGGAGACGGCGGCACGCAGGTGGCGGGCACGCTGCCCGCGCGCCTGACGCTGGCCGGCTCTCCGTACCGCGTCGTGGGCAACGCCCAGTACGTCGTCACCATCCCCACGGGGCAGACGACGACGGTGGAGCCGGGCGTGGTCATCGACTTCAAGGGCAACCCCGCCGTGACGGAGGCGGACGTGCGTGACGGCGCGCAGGACGTGATGAACCACCAGAACGGCCGCGTGGAGCTGCGCGTGTACGGCCGCATCCTGGTGCAGGGCACCGCCAGCGCTCCGGTGACGCTCACCTCCACCAACCCCTACGGCTGGTGGGGCATGAACTTCTTCGGAGACCAGTCCAAGGGAGACGGCGACCCCGTCTTCCGGCACATGGTCTTCGAGAAGGTGCGCAAGAACGACTACAACGGCGACCGGGACCGTACGCGCGGCGCGCTGTGGGCCTACTACCCGGGGCCGGTCACCATCGAGCACTCGCTCTTCCGGGACAACGAGTCCTCCGGCAAGTGCGGCGCGCTGGACCTGATGTTCACCGACGGCTCGGTGGTGACGGACACCGTCTTCGAGAACAACCGCACCCGCGACATCGACCGCTTCGCCACCGGCGACGGGGCCACGTCCGGCGGCGGCGCGATGTGCGTCACCCACGGGCGCAACTCCATCGTGCGCGGCAACACCTTCCGGAACAACACGCTGTCCGCCTTCCGGGGCGGCCAGGCCAACGCGCTCCAGCCGCGCACCTACGCGGTGTGGCCCAACGGCACGAACCACTACGACCTGGGCGGCGGCGGAGCGCTGCACTACTTCCAGCCCGACCACGACCTCATCGAGAACAACGTCTTCGAAAACAACGCCGCCGTGCGAGGGCCCGGGGCGGCGCTCTACCTGGAGGACGTGCCCAACGCGGGCGTCACCCTGCGCGGCAACACCTTCACCGGCAACCAGGCCGGCGCCGGGGGCGTCATCGTCTGCAACCGGGGCGGCGGCGACGCCACCGAGCTCGTGCTGGGCGCCGGCAACACCTTCAGCGGCAACACCGTCAACGGCGCGGCGGCACCGCAGGTGACGGGCGACTGCGCCCGCTGAAGAAGGCCTCCTGAAGCCGCCGGAGCCTGGAGCGCCTGCCCGCCCGAAGGCAGGTCAGGCGGGCCGCCGTGCTTCAGGACCTGCCCCGCGGGGCCGCGAAGCGCATCCTTCCGGAAGCCAGCCCATTCCCCGGAAGGAGACGCATGGAGGGCACTCGCGCCGGACCCATCCCCACCCTGGAAGAGCCGCTGGCGGTGCCCGCGAAGCGCCGGCGGGGCTGGTGGATTCCAGGGGTGCTGGTGCTCGTCGCGCTGCTGGCGTTCATCCTCTCCCGGCACAACGAGGAGAAGCAGTTCCTGGAGCTCCTGCGGCAGGCCCGGCCCGCGTGGCTGCTGGTGGCCGCCGCGTGCCAGGTGGGCACGTATCTGTGCGTGGCGGGCATCTGGTGGACGGTCCTGCACCGCTCGCGCATCAAGACCTCGCTCTGGTCGCTGGCGCGGCTGTCGCTGATGAAGCTCGCGTTCGACCAGGTGATTCCCACCGGCGGCGTGGGCGGGTCGCTGCTCGTGGGGCGCGGGCTGCGCCGCCAGGGCGCGAACCCAGGCATCGCCGCGGGCGCGGTGCTGCTCACGGTGCTGTGTTTCTACATCGCGCAGGCGGTGGGCGTGGGCGCCAGCCTCTTCTTCCTCTGGCGCAGGTCCGAGCTGAACAACTGGATCCAGATCCTCGTCACCGGCTTCGGCGTGGTGGCGTTGCTCATCCCCATGGCCATCCTCTGGGCCACGCGGCACCGCGAGTGGAAGCCGGGCCGCTTCGCCCGGCGCATCCCGGCCCTGGGCACGCTGCTCAAGGCCATCGCGGAGGTGCCGCCCGGCATGCTGCTCAACCCTGGCCTGCTCGCGCGCGGCGTCCTGCTGCAACTGGGCGTCTACGTGCTGGACGCCGCCACGCTGGGCGCCATGCTCCAGGCCCTGGGCCAGGAGGTCCCCCTGAGCACCGTGTTCGTCAGCTTCATGGTGGCCTCCATGGCGGAGACGGTGTCCATCATCCCCGGCGGGGTAGGCACCTACGAGGCCGCGTCCGTGGGCATGCTCAACCTCTTCGGCGTCCCGGTGGAGGCGGCGCTCGCGGGCACGCTGCTCCTGCGCGGCTTCACGCTCTGGCTGCCCCTGCTTCCCGGGCTGTACCTGCTGCGCCACGCCGCCCGCCGCCCCGTGGCCGGTGGGCAGGCGGGCTGACTTCACCGGAAGTCGAGGAAGGCTTTGCGCCTTCGCCGCCGCTTCCCGTGGCCGCCCGTCTTGCGCGATGGTTCGCTTCAGCGTGGACGACACTGAAAGCGAGAGCGAAGCACTCATGAACCTGGGCCCGGCGCTGTTCCTCCACCCCGGCGTGAAGGTCCGGCCGTGTGAGTGGGGCATGGGCGTCTTCACCGACACCTTCATCGCCGCGGGCGAACTCATCGAGGAGTGCCACTACCTCATGGTCCCGCAGCGGCAGTGCCGGGGAGAACCGCTCGACGATTATGTTTTCGAGATTCGTTGGCACCGCCACGAGCAGCACCGCTATGGGAACTGGGTCGCGCTCGTGATGGGCTACGGGATGATCTACAACCACGCCAGCGATCCCAACGCGGAGTACGGCCGCGCGGAGGACCGCGATGTGTTCCGTTATCACGCACTGCGGGACATCCACCCTGGTGAGCAGATCTTCATCAGCTACGGAGATAACTGGTGGAAGGCGCGAGGTGAGGAAGTTCCTCCCTGAGTCGCTACGCACCGTGTGCGCGCCTGACCGGTGCGTTCGCACTTCCTGCGCCGTGAGCGGGGCTTCTTCCTGGGGGAAGCGTGGAAACGCGCGGAAATGAATTCGCCCCTGTCCGCGTGGGGGGCAACC
The DNA here is from genome assembly GCF_003611685.1 of Corallococcus sp. CA049B. Lineage (NCBI taxonomy): Bacteria > Pseudomonadati > Myxococcota > Myxococcia > Myxococcales > Myxococcaceae > Corallococcus > Corallococcus sp. CA049B. The sequence continues at coordinate 63,637 of NZ_RAWC01000014.1, forward strand.
AGTACAATGCAGGCCGCCTGTGCGCCGGTGCTTCAGGCCGCGCGGATGCGAGGAATGCCAGACATCATGCCATTGCGTCGTTTCTACCTGTCCTCCGCTCTCGTGCTGTCCGCCTCCGCCTGCACCGGCAACATCGGTGGGCAGGACGCGGAGCTTGAAAGCGCGGCGGCCCCCGCTCGGGTGCGCCGGCTGACGCGCGACGAGTACAACAAGTCCGCCTCCGCGGTGCTGGGCACCGAGGTCGACATCGCCCAGGGCTTCGCGGCCGAGGACACCATCCTTGGTTTCTCCACCCACGAGCGGCTCCAGGTGACGTCGCTGCTGGCGGATCAGCTCGACACCGCCGCGGTGACGCTGGCGGAGCAGGGCAGGTCACAGCTGAGTGACCTCTACGCGTGCCCCAAGGGCAAGACGCAGGACGAGTGCGCGCGGTCCTTCATCCAGCGCGTGGGCGAGCGCGCCTTCCGCCGGCCGGTGACGGCGGAGGAGGAGACGGACCTGCTGGCCCTCTTCAACGAGGGCAAGAAGGGCGGCACCATGGCGACGGGCGCGGAGCTGGTGCTCCAGGCGCTCTTCTCCTCCTCGTCGTTCCTGTACCGCACGGAGCTGGGGCCGGAGGGCGGACGCAAGGGCCAGGTGGTGGAGCTGACCGCCTACGAGCTCGCCTCCGAGCTGTCCTTCATGGTGACCGGTGGACCGCCGGACGCCACGCTGCTCGCCTCCGCCAAGGCCGGCACGCTGTCCTCGCCCGACGAGCGCGAGGCCCAGGCGCGCCGCCTGCTCAAGACGGAGGCCGCGCAGGTGAAGCTGCGCCAGTTCTTCGTGGAGTGGCTGGGGCTGGGCGGCCTGGCCAAGGTCAACAAGAACAACCTGGTGTACCCGGACTACAGCGTGGACTTCCGCGACTCCATGGTCCGCGAGCGCGACGCCTTCATCGACTTCATCGTGAAGGAGCACTCGGGCTCCGTGGCGGAACTCCTGGGCGCGAACTACTCGTTCGTGGACGAGACGCTGGCGAACTTCTACGGCGAGCTGGAGCGCACCAACGTGGATGACAACACGGGCCTGGGCCGCGTGACGCTGCCGCCGGAGCGCCAGGGCATCCTCACGCAGGCGGGCGTGATGTCCACGTACGCCCACTTCGACTCGTCCTCGCCCATCAAGCGCGGCAAGTTCGTGCTCACGCGCCTGCTATGCCGCACGGTGCCCGCGCCGCCGGCCAACGTGTCCACCATTCCCCCGGCCCTGTCGGAGGACGCCACCACCCGCGAGCGCTTCGCGGCGCACACCGACAACCCCGCGTGCGCCAGCTGCCACAAGACCATCGACCCCATGGGCTTCGGCATGGAGGACTTCGACGGCCTGGGCCAGCACCGCACGGAGGAAAATGGCCGCACGGTGGACGCCAGCGGCGCCGTGATTGCCAGGGACGGCACCACCAACCTGGGCAACTTCACCGGTGGCGCGCAGCTGGCGCGCTACCTGACGACGAGCGAGGAGCTGGCCAACTGCGTGCCGTTGCAGTTCGTGCGCTACGCCATGGGGCGCGACGAGCACGCCTCGGACGCGGAGCTGCTCGCCGCCATGCGCACGGGCCCCTACCGCACGGATGGCCTGAAAATCACCGAAGCGCTGGTCAGCCTGGTGCGTTCGTCTTCCTTCACCCAGCGGCGTCTGCCCACCCGTTGAGCTTTGACTTCCATGCCCCGCGACTTCTCCCGACGCAGCATCCTGAAGCTCCTGTCCGGCACGGCCATGGCGGCGCCCTTCGCGCACCTGCTCACCAGCTCCGTCGCCGAAGCGGCGGACGCCGCGCCCCTGCGCTTCATCGCCCTGTTCACCCCCCACGGCCTGCTGCCGGAGTACTGGCTGCCCAAGGGCAATGACACCAGCTTCAACATCGACTTCGAGAACTCCGTCCTCCAGCCGCTCCAGCGCCACCGGGACAAGCTCCTGGTGCTGGACGGCCTGGACTACCGCGTCCTCTACGAGCACGGCCGCACCGGCCACGAGGGCGGCCCCGTCACCTTCCTCACCGGCAGCCAGGTGGAGGTGTCCAGCGGTGACGAGCTGCCCTCCAACGCGTCCCTGGACCAGGTGATTGGCAACGCGGTGGGCGGTTCCACCCAGTTCCGCTCGCTGCAGCTGCACGCCTTCGAGCAGTTCGGCGCCCAGCACGTCTACAACAGCATCTCCTTCACGGAGAACGGCTCGCGCGTGCCGTTCGAGCTGAACCCCGCCAACGTCTACAAGCGGCTCTTCGCCAGCATGGGCGGCTCCGAGGCGGAGGCGCAGGCCATGCTGTCCAAGCGCAAGAGCCTCCTGGACTACCTCATCAAGGACGCCACCCGGCTGAAGTCGCGGCTGGCGGCCGCGGAGGGCACCAAGCTGGACACGCACCTGGCGGCGCTGCGCGACATCGAGCGGCGGCTCAACAACTCCGGCGCGCTCAATTGCTCCGCGCCGGAGAAGCCCGCCAACACCGACCTGGGCGACATCAACAACATGCCCGCCCTCACCGAGCTGCACATGGACCTCATCGCCCGTGCGTTCGCGTGTGATTTGACGCGCGTGGTGACCATGACCATCCCCGGGCCGTCCATGCCGTGGATTGGCATTGACGAGGACATCCACAACGACATCGCCCACCGCACGGACACCCAGGCCGAGCCCGCGCGCACCGAAATCCGCCTGCGCATGGTGGCGGTGCAGCGGTGGTACGCCGAACAGGTGGCGCGGCTGATGGACACCCTCAAGTCCATCCCGGAGGGCGGCGGCACGGTGCTCGACAACACCGTCATCCTGTGGGGGAACGAGCTGGGCGACGCGGCCGGGCACATGAACGTGTCCATCCCCACGGTGCTGGCGGGCGGCGCGGGCGGGAAGTTCCGCATGGGCCGCATGCTGTCCCTGCGCCCCGGCAAGGACCCGCTGCGCGACTGGACGGGCCCGGGCGCGAAGCTGGAGGGCGCGGTGCCGCACAACAAGCTGCTCACCTCCATTGCCCAGGCCTTCGGCGTGAACGTGGACCGCTTCGGTCACGACGACTACGCGGGCACGCTGCCCGGCCTCACCTGACCGCCGCCCTGGCGGCCTGAAGGCCCTTGGAAAAGACAACGGGAGCGGACCCTGGGGGCCCGCTCCCGTTTTCATTTCAGCGAAAGGGCGGTGGGGACTACCCGCCGAGCGCGCCGTTGATGAGGGGCGCGAGGATGCTCATGCCCGCGTCCTCGTTGTTGTAGTTGTTGGCCGGCTCGTAGATGCGGATGCGCTGGTTGTTGTTGATGAAGCGCGACAGGAAGACGTCCATGGGGACCATCTCGCTGTGGCAGGCCCAGGACTGCCACGGGCTGTCGATGTACTCGTACCAGTACTTCTTCTCCATCCGCTGGCAGGCGTGCGCGCCCACGAAGGTGATGATGGTGCTGCAGTGGCTTTGGTTGATGGCGCGGTGGTGCGGGATGAAATAGCTGAAGTTGTTGTACTTGTTCAGCTCGTTCACGAACGCGTCCTGGTCCTGCTTCCAGTACGCGTGGATGGACGCCTGGTCGTTGGGCGTCTTGAAGCGCTCATACGAATAGCGCGAGTAGTTGTAGTCCAGCGTGTAGCCCGTGTACGCGAGCTGATCGTTCGGGAACTCCGTGGCCACCATCTTGTTGATGGAGCCCATGTCGTTGATGTTGAAGCTGGCCGGCAGCTGGCTGAACACCGAGTCCAGGTTCCACGACGAGCGGATCTTGTCGTGCAGCGGGCGCGACAGGGAGTTCGCGTTCGGCGCCATGAAGATGGGGCCGGAGTCGTTGATCATGTACCCCTTGGCCGGGTTGATGGCCTTGCGGATGAAGTAGTACCCGGCGGAGGTGGACGTGCCGCCCGCGCTGTAGCCCGTCACCAGCAGCTTCTGGATGCCGGGGAAGTTCTGCTTGGCGTAGTTCGCCGCGGCCAGCGTGTTGGTGTAGCCGTTGTGGTACCAGGTCAGCGGCGCCTGGCCGCCCGTGGTGTCCACGTACGTCTTGGCGTTGTTGCCGATGTGCACGTCGCCCGTGCAGTACGGCAGGTAGACGATGTTCCAGCCCTTGGTGACGATGTCCTTGCGGTCGCGGAAGGGCAGGCCCGGGTCCGCCCCGTTGACGATGGGGGACACGTACTTGGCCGTGAACTGCGTCATGTAGTCGTCGGCGATGCCGTTGGGGTTCGCCGCGCCCAGGATGCCCAGGCGGCCGCTACAGGAATCGTAGTCCCAGCACGCGCCACCGCCCTCCATCATGAACAGCAGGTTGGGCGAGTTCGTCTTGTGCACGAAGAACTTGTACTGCGAGCCGTTGCCACACTTGGTGCCGGGCAGCGTCACCTTCTGCCAGGGGTAGGTATTGCCGCCGTCCACCAGCACGTCGACGATGCCTTCCACCAGCACTTCGGCATGCGCGGCGCCCACGGGGGCAGAGAGGGCCAGAAGGCTCATCCAGAGAAAACTTCTCATGCGGCTTCCTCCAAAGGGGGAGTAGTGAGTGGGGTTGCGGCCGGGGATGATACGTTTTTGTTTATCAGTCGTAAGCGGGGAAACTTCGCTTGCGGTGAAAATAGTGAATTCCATGTTGGGTGCAGCATTCCATCCGAAACGATTGGGATTGCCACTGCGCGTCATCTGGGGTTTGAGAATTGACGCGCAAGGACATGTTTTAAATGTATCAATTGCGCGGTGCGTCGCCGTGAGGGGGTGACCCGGGTTGCGGCGGGTGCGGGGCGCGGGGTATGGCCTTGGCATGAGCACGCACGCGCGTTGGAAGCTGCCCCTGGGCACGGCGGGAGTCCTCGCCTTGGCGGTGGGGGCGTGGCTTGTCTTTGGCGGGCAGTCCGCGCAGGACGTCGCGCCGGCCCCGGCGCCCGCGCCCGTGACGCAGGCTCCCGCGCCAGCGCCCGTGTTCGCGTCCACGCCAGCGGTGCCCCGCGCGAAGGACGGCGGGCTGGACCTGGTGGGCGCGGCGACGGCCCAGGTGCAGGCGGCGCCGCCCGAGGAGCCCGGCCCCTACCCGGTGGACCTGGAGGCGCTGCGCGCGAAGCTGCCGGGCAACCTGTACTTCGAAATGGACGCGCCCACGAAGGACCCGGAGGAGCTGCGCCGCCGTGAGGGCGTGAAGGCGAAGTGGAACGCGCTCTACGGCAAGGTGCTGTCCAACGAGGCCTCGGAGGAGGAGGTGCACCAGTACTACGAGCACCGCCGCCAGGTGTCCGAGGACGCCATCGCCTTCGCCACCACGATGCTCCAGGACTACGGCGACAAGCTGCCGTCGGAGCACCGGGGCCTGCTGGAGCTGAGCGTGAACATGCACCGCACGCGCCTGGCGGAGCTTCCGCGCCAGGAGTCGGAGGCGCTGTCTCGCCGCGAGGCCCACGCCCAGCGGCAGAAGGAGTGGCGGGCCGGTGGCGGCCGTCAGCCCTGAATCGACTCCTCCGCGCCGGGGAAGGTGCGGATGAGCGGGGAGCGCACGGCGGAGGAGGCCACCCACAGCTGGTGGGAGGAGCGGGTGACGGCGACGTGCAGCCTGCGGCGGGCCTCGTCGTCCGCGGGGTAGGCTCTCGCGGTGACGTCCGGCAGGACGACGTAGTCGAACTCCAGGCCCTTCACGTTGTCCACGTCCGTCACGTCCACGCCGGGCTCGAAGGAGAAGTCGCCCTCCAGCACCAGCCGCGCCCAGGGCATCTCCCGGATGACGCGGTGGAAGGACTGGGCGGACTCGCGGCTGCTGGCGATGACGCCCACCGACGCGTGCGGCTCGCGCAGCACCAGGTCGCGCAGGGCGTCCCCCAGGAAGAGCCACGCCTGGGCCTCGTCGGGGAAGTGGTGGAAGCCCACCGGTGCCCCCTCGCGGCCGGCCTTCGCGGCGTTGGCCGGGGACTGGGTGCCCAATACGTGCTGCGCCAGCTCCACCACCGGGCGCGGGCAGCGGTAGGACACCTGGAGCCGGCAGGTGGCGGCGTCGCGGATGCCCAGCTCCTCCAGCGCGGCGTCCCAGCCGGCGAAGCCCGCCGTCGTCTGCTGCACCTCGTCCCCCGCGAGCGTGCAGCTGCGGCTGTCGCCGAGCAGCTGGCTGACGACGAAGAGCTCGAAGAGGGAGAAGTCCTCCGCCTCGTCCAGCACCACGTGCGCCAGCCGATCCACGCCCAGCGCGCCCCGCTGCGCCTTGAGGAACATGAGGATGGGCAGGTCGTCCGCGTCCACCGTGCCCGCGAGCGCGTCGGGCGTGTCCGCTTCGATGGCGCGCCCGTCCACGGTGATGAGGCTGTCCGCGTCGAAGCCCTTGTACTGGCGCGCCAGCGGCGTGGCGGTCTGCTGCTTCGTGTGCTCCAGCACCTCCGCCACCACGGTGCGCGGCAGCTCTCCCTTCGCGTCCGCCACCACGGCCTCCAGGAAGGCGCGGTCCAGGTACGCGTCCGCCAGCTTGATGCGCAGCCGGTCCAGCGTGGGGGGCAGGGCCTTGCCCTTGAACACCGGCACGCGGCCGGCCAGCGCGCGGCGCAGGGCGGGGTGGCGCTTGAAGCGCGTGACGAGCGCGGGCGTCTCCGGGGAGAGCTTGATGCCCGGCAGGCTGAAGGCGCTTCTCGCGGTGGCCAGCGACCACGCCTCCAGCGTCTCCACGGACACCTTGCCCAGGCCCAGCGGCGCGAGCAGCCGGCGCGTGAGCCGGGCCAGGCCCGCTTCCGGGACGACGACCTTGGTGCGCGCCTGCGGGAATGTCTTCGCGTCGTCGAAGACGACCTTGGCCAGCCGGTGCAGCGCCACCGTCGTCTTGCCGCTGCCCGCGCTGCCCAGCACCAGCAGCGGCTGCTCCGGGCCGGTGCTGACGGCGGCGTACTGCTCCGCGTCCAGGAGCGCCGTCACGCCAAAGGCGTCCTCCACGTGGGTGACGCCCCGGCCCACGCCCAGGAAGCCCGGCCGCGCGGCGGTGCCGCTGCCGCCCGCGAGCACGGAGGCCGCGTCACGGCCTCGCGAGTGCCAGCGGCCCTGTGCGTCGCGCTGGAGCAGGTGCGGGCCGGTGCTGATGCGGGTGAGGACGCCCTTCTCGATGATGACCAGCCGGCGCGCCTCCACTTCGCCTTCGGAGAGCCGGTCGCCGAAGTACTCCTCGAACGCGTCGCCCTCCTCGTAGTTGTAGAAGACGCGGGCGACGGGGGCGAATCTCCAGTCGATGACGCGCACGCCGGCGGAGAGGTTGGCGAAGCTGGTGCGGCCGAGCAGGTAGTCGCGCGCGCCCGTGGGCCCGGACAGGCGCAGGTGCGCGAAGTAGGGGGCGTGCGCGTCCGGCAGCGGGACGGCCTCCTGCCGCTCCAGCATGGAGCGCACCTCGTTCATCTGGGTGAAGACGTGCGGCAGGTCCGCGGCGTGCGCCGTGGTGGCGTCGTCGCGCAGCACCGCCAGCTGGGCCATCAGCCCCTGCGTGTCCAGCGTGCGCCCCGCGGCCTGACGGCGCGCCTCCGACAGCGCCTGCTGGACGCGTGACAGCAGGGCCTCTTCCTCGGCGATGAGCGCGAGCGCCTCGGGCGACAGCTCCTGCTCCTGGCCGGCCATGGTGTCTTTCCTTTCCGCCCGTGGGCGTGCGTGGAGCGGGCAAGGTGAACGCTGGCCACCGCCGGGTCAACCCGTTGGATTTTCGGGCCGACTTGCTAGATTGAGGATCGCGGTGAAGGCGCCCATCCCTTCTCCCGGGTCCTCCCGCACGCGCGCTCCCCATCCACCCCGCCAGGTTGCCTCCCCGTGGGGGGGGGTGGTTGTCCGCGACTGATCTCTGAAGGGGTCTGTCTGTCGAATGGCAGCGTGCGCCGGAGGCGGGTGGCTTCTAACGGCCCGCGCGGCTTGCTTCCGTCCGCATCCATCCCGAACACGGAGGATGTACCGGATGACCTCGATGAATGCGCCGTTCCGCTGGACGCTGTCACTCGCAGCCGCGCTGGGAATCGCCACGTCGGCGGGGGCGCAGGAGCCGGAGCCGCAAACGGAGACGGAGACGGAGACGTCGACCACCACGATGCGCTCGGAGGAGATGCCGAAATCAGGGGGACACCACCCCGAGGGGCGCGTCGGGCCGCAGTTCGCGGTGAGCGGCAACATCGGCGCCGGCCTGGGCTACGTCTACACGAACGGCCAGGCCCCGGGCGGCGGCCTGGAGGACCTGAAGATCAGCCAGTCCGCGAAGGTCTCCTTCCCCATCATCGCGGAGCTGGGCTTCCGGGTGACGCCGCGGTTCTACCTGGGCGTGTGGGGCAGCTGGGAGCCGGTGCTGACCAAGACGAACGACCTGTCGTGCCCGGAGGGCTTCAGCTGCGACACCTTCCAGTGGCGCGTGGGGCCGGAGGTCCGCTACCACATCCGGCCGGGCTCGGGCTTTGATCCGTGGATCGGCCTGGGCGTGGGCCTGGAGATCCTCAAGAGCCACGTGGAGGGGGACACGCAGGTGCAGGTCGCGCCAGGGGTGTCCCTCCCCACGCACGTGGACACGCACGTCACGGACCGGGGGCCCACCATCGCGCGCCTCACGCTGGGCGGTGACGTGCGCGTGGCGCGGTCCCTGTCGGTGGGGCCCATCATCACCGCGTCCGTGGGCCAGTACACGGTGCGCACCGGGACGCAGACGCTGGACATCACCGGCGTGGGCACCCGCGACCAGGGGCTCACCCCCGTGGATGACGGCTTCCACGCGCTGTTCACCGCGGGCATCCGCATCGCGTTCCTGCCCCTGTAGCACAGCGTGACGGTGGAGAACGCGAGACGCCCCCTTGGAACCTGGGGGGCCGGGTGAGGTGTCTTGGGGCGCGGCTCCCCACCTCCCTGCTGGCCGGCGCCTTCGTCTGGATGCCGCGGAGGTGGTGCGCGCTGAAGCGGTGGCAACCCCTGAGCGGCCCGCGTCCGGCCCGACGCGGGCCCCTGTACCGAATGGGGGCGGGGCGACCGCGCCCGTGGTGGGGGACTGGCGCCTGGGGCTTCAGCGCGTGGAGCCGGGGCGGCTGGCCAGGCGCTGTCCTTCACGTTCATCCGCGCACGCTGAAGGAGGCGCGGCTTGAAAGCGCGGGGCGGGCCCTGACAGCATCCCGGGCCATGGATGAGCGCTTCACCCCGGAGCACGAGGCGTTCCGCCGCACCGTGCGCCAGTTCGTCGAGAAGGAGCTGGCCCCGCACGCGCTGGAGTGGGATCAGGCCGGCGAGTTCCCCCGCGACGTGTTCCGCCGCTGCGGCGAGCTGGGCTTCTTTGGCATCAGCCATGATCCGGCCTACGGCGGCAGCGGGCTGGACTCCTGGTACGTGGCCGCCTTCGCGGAGGAGCTGGCGCGCGCGCGCAACGGGGGCGTGGCGATGTCGCTCCTGGTGCAGGGGCAGATGGCCACGCCGGTCATCAACGAGCTGGGCACCGACGAGCAGAAGCGCGAGTTCCTGGCCCCCGCGCTCACCGGCGAGCGCATCGCGGCGCTGGCGATGAGCGAACCGGACGCGGGCTCGGACCTGGCCCGGCTGCGCACCACCGCGCGAAGGGACGGCGACGACTACGTCATCCAGGGCGCGAAGACGTGGATCTCCAACGGCGCCCGCGCGGACTTCCTGGTGCTGGCGGTGCGCACGGGCGGGGAGGGCGCGCCGGGCATCTCGCTGGTGACGCTGCCCACGGACGTGAAGGGCTTCTCCGTGTCGAAGAAGCTCCAGAAGGTGGGGCACCGCTCGTCGGACATGGCCATCCTCTACTTCGAGGACTGCCGCATCCCCGCCCGCTACGTGCTGGGCCGGGAGAACGACGGCTTCTTCCACATCATGAACAGCTTCCACGCGGAGCGCCTGGTGACGGCGCTCTACACGGTGGCGGTGATGGACGACCTGCTGCGTGAAGCCATCCGCTACGGCCGCGAGCGTCAGGCGTTTGGAAAGCGGCTCCTGGACTTCCAGGTGTGGCGCCACACCTTCGTGGACCACGCCACCCGCGTGGAGGCGGCGCGGCAGCTCACCTATCAGGCGGTGCAGCTCTTCAATCGCAAACGCAAGCAGAAGCCGGTGAAGGAGATTGCCATGGCCAAGCTGCTCACCACGGACCTGGCCCAGCGCGTGGCCTATGACTGCCAGCAGTTCTACGGCGGCATGGGCTACGTGGAGGAGTCACACGTCGCGCGGGCCTGGCGCGACGTGCGCATGCTCACCATTGGCGGCGGCACGTCCGAGGTGATGAAGGAGATCATCGCCGGGACGATGGCGCTGTAGCCTCAGGCGCCCTTCTTCTCCCCGGTGCCTTCCAGCACCGCGGCCCGGCCGTTCCTATTTCCCCAGGATGCCGCCGAGCATCCCGCCCAGCCCGCCGCCGCCCTGGGGGCCGCCGGAGCCGCCCGCGAGCATGGGCATCACGGCGAGGATCTTCCCCACCAGGCCCGGGTCCAGGCGGGACTTGAGGAAGTTGAGGAGCAGGGGGGCGACCAGGGTGGCCTTGCTCGTGTCCAGGTTGAAGCGCTGGAGGATGGCCACCACGCCGGCCACCTCCCCCGCGTGGGCCGCCGCGCCGCCCAGGGCGCCCATGAGGCCGCCGCCACCGCCACCGCCCGCGCCGCCGAGCATGCCGCCCAGGGCGCCCATGAGGCCGCCGCCGTCAGCCGCCGGGGCCTGCGCCTGCTGCTGCCAGCCCTGCATCTCCGGGATGGCCTGGTCCATCTGCCGGGCCGCGTCCGGGCCGACCTTCTCCTGCACCGTGCCCTGCACGAGCTTCAGGAGCGAACCCGCGAGCCCCTGTGCCTGCGTGCCATCCACTCCAAGCTGCTGCGAGAGCTGTCCGATGAGGTCCATGCGCCGCGCTCCTTCAGGTGAGTCCCAAGTGTGAGGCGGCGGTTGTAGCGGGCCGGGCCGGGGTGCTGGCCAGAAAACCGGCGCGAGCGTTGGTCGGAGGACGCCCGGAGGGGGCCCTACAGGCGGGTGAAGGACCAGCTCAGCGCGCGGCCGCCCTCGTAGGGCATGACGCCGTGGAAGGGGCGCGGGTCCGCGTCGAACACGAGCGGCAGGAAGTGCCGGTCTCCGTCCCACAGCGACAGGGACAGGATGGAGGACACGGGGACCCAGGACAGGGCGCCCTCGGGGTTCTTCTCCAGGGGTGTGCCCTGGAAGGCGTCGATGCGGAAGATGAAGCCCAGCCAGTCCTCGCCGTGCTTGCCGAAGCCGGGCCAGGACAGGGTGCCGCGCAGGACCATGCGCGTGCACTCGATGCCGGCCTCCTCGCGAATCTCGCGGCGCATGCACGCCGCGATGTCCTCGTCGCGCTCCATCTTGCCGCCCAGGCCGTTGTACTTGCCGTAATGGGCATCCTCCGGGCGCGCGTTCCGGTGGATGAGCAGCACCTGCTGGCCGTCCGGCGACATCACGTAGCCCAGCGTGGCGACGATGGGGGTGTAGGGCATGGGCCCGGTTCGTCGCCTGATTCAGGCAGGGCGTCAAGCGGCGCGGGGCCGTCTCAACAGTCCCAGGTCGAGCTGGATGTCACCCCAGCGTTCGCTCAGGTTGGTGGCGTTGTGGTGCCACGCATAGCCGCCGTGGCGCGTTCACCTGGGCTGTGGGGGGACTGGCACCGCCCTCGATGTCGGTATCGGGTGAAACACAGGCGATTGCCGAGAAGACGAGGACGAGTGCGAGACGGTCTGGCATGGAGGTGCGACGTGCCACCTCCATGCCCAACCGGCGGCGGCGGCTAGAAGCAGCGCGCCCGGCCGGACACGTCGACCTGGCCGGAGGCGCCACCCAGGTACCAGTAGCCGTTGCTCTGGAAGGTGCGGACGTACTCACCGCCGCCCTCGAACTTGCCCCGCACGTACGTCAGGGCGCAGGCGCGGCCCGCCACGGGGTCCATCAGCTTCGCGGCCCCGCCCTGCCCCCAGCCGAACTCGTTGGTGTAGTCCGTGGACGCGACGCAGCGCGCGCGCACCCGCACGCCGCTCTGGCTGGAGTTGCCGTTCAGGTACCAGTAGCCGTTCTCGACATAGGCGCGGACCCACTCGCCGCTGCCGTGGAACTTGCCGGCGATGCCGGTGATGAAACACACGCGTCCTGACGCCGTGCCCATGGACACCGGGTACGACATCGACTGCGTCCACTCGTATTGCTGGGAGGCGGTCGCGTCCACGCAGCGCGCCGCGCCCCGGATGCCGGACTGGCTGGAGTTCCCCCCGAGGTACCAGGAGCCGCCGCTCTCCGTGATGTCGATGCGCTCACCCCCGCCCTCGAAGTCTCCGCCCACGCGGGTGAGGAAACACGCCCGGCCCGCGCTGGCGCCCAGCGGCGTGAGGGCCTGGCCCTGCGCCCAGGTGTACTCGCCGGTCGCCGCGAGCTCCTCCTCCTGCGTGGCCAGCAGCGGTGCCTCGGGGGCGGCCGGATTCGCGGTGCCGGACGACAGGTCCTCGGGACCGCAGCCCCACAGCAGGGCGGGGAGCGACAGGGCGACCAGGGCGTGACGGAGCTTCGACATGATGGGGATGTCCTCGGTGATGGGATGGATGACGTGGGACGCCCCGGCCTCGCGCCGGGGCGCCGCCGCGCCGTGCCCCTGCCTTGAGCAAGGCGTGTGCCGAGGGCCTCGCGGGGGCTTCCCGCTCGGGAGCGCCGGCTCACGCGCGCCCGGGAGGCACGGCCCGCGGCGTGCCACTGGCACGGGAGCGCCGTGCCAGTGTGCCAGGGCATTTGATAGTCTTTGGCCATGGCATCCTCTGGCGGTGACGCGCCCGCCCTCCCGCCGGCCAGCGACCTGACGACGCCCGGACCCGCGCCGGTGGACGCGCCCACGGAGGACGGCGAGCGGCTCGTCCCCGCGGAGGCGGCGCCCGCGTCCGGCCAGGGCCGCTACGCCCTGCTGGCGCTGCTGGGCCGGGGCGGCATGGGCGAGGTCCACCGGGCGCGCGACCTCCGGCTGGGCCGCGAGGTGGCGCTCAAGTTCCTCCGGGGCGCGTCCCCCGAGCGCGCCATGCGCCTGCTCCAGGAGGCCCGCGCCCAGGCGCGCCTGGACCATCCGAACATCTGCCGGGTGCTCGATGCGGGAGAGCTGGAAGGACGGCCCTACATCGCGATGCAGCTCGTGGAGGGCGAGCCGCTGGACCGGGCCGCCGCCGCCCTCTCCGTGCCGGAGAAGGTCCAGGTGATGAAGGTCGCGGCGGAGGCCGTGCACGAAGCCCACCGGCTGGGCGTCATCCACCGCGACCTCAAGCCCTCCAACCTGCTGCTCACCCGGGACGCCCGGGGCCGCCCCGTGCCCGTCGTCGTGGACTTCGGGCTGGCGTACGACACCGGCCTGGGGCACGGCCTCACCGCCACGGGCGAGGTCATGGGCACGCCCGCGTACATGGCGCCGGAGCAGGCGCGGGGGGAGCTGCGCGCCATCGACCGGCGCAGCGACGTCTACGGGCTGGGGGCCACGCTGTACGAGCTGCTCGTCGGCGCCCCGCCGTTTCGCGGCGCCACCCCGCTAAAGACGCTCCAGGCGGTGCTCGAAGACGAACCCCGCCCCCTGCGCGCGGCGGTGCCGCACCTGGACGCGGAGCTGGAGACGCTCTGCCTCAAGTGCCTGAACAAGGACCCGGCGCAGCGCTACGCCTCCGCCCGCGCGCTGGCCGAGGACCTGGGGCGCTACCTGGACGGAGAGCCCATCCTCGGGCGGCGGCCCGGCCCCGCCTCCCGGCTGCGGCGGCTGGCGCGCAGGCACCGGGCGCTGGTGGCCGTGTCGGGCGTGTCGCTCGCGGGCATGCTGCTGCTCTCGGGGTTCGCGGCGCGGTCGTGGTGGGCGCGGCGGGAGCTCCAGGCGGTGAGCGCGGCGCGCGAGCGGCTGGCGGAGCAGTTGGGCCAGCAGGTGCGGGAGTCCGAGTGGTTCGTGCGCGCCTACCAGGCGCTGCCCCTCCACGACACCCGGCCCGAGCAGGCCCGGGTGCGTGAACGGCTGGCGGCCATCGCCGCCCTCCAGCATGGACTGGGCGCCCGGGGGGACGGGCTCGTGCAGCTGGCGCTCGGCCGCGGGCACCTGGCGCTGCGCGAGTTCGAGCCCGCGCACCGCGCCCTGGAGCGGGCGCGCGAGCTGGGCGTCGACACGCCGGAGCTGCACTCCGCGCTGGGCCAGGTGCTGGGGGAGCGCTACCGCCTGGCCCTGGAGGACGCGCGGCGCCGCGGCGGCGCGGCGTGGGTGGAGCACCAGCGCCGGGAGCTGGAGGCGCGCTTCCTCGCGCCCGCGCTGCGCTCGCTGGAGCAGGCGAGGGGGCCCGAGCTGGAGTCTCCGCGCTACCTGGAGGGCCTCATCGCCTGGCATCGCCAGGACCTCGCTGGCGCGGAGCTGGCGGCGCGCGAGGCCGTGGCCCGCACGCCCTGGCTCCCCGAGCCCCGGAAGCTGCTGGCGGACGTCACCGCCGCGCGGGCCCTGGCGCTCCTGGAGCGGGGCGACTACGCCGGGGCGCGCGCCGGCTTCGAGGCCGCGGCCGGACGCTACGGCGAGGTCCTGGAGGTGGCGCGCAGCGACGCGGCGTCCCACGAGGCGCTCGCGGACGTCTGGTTGCAGGTGTCGGAGCTGGACCGGCGGGAGGGCCGCTCGCGGCTGTTGGCGCTGGAGCGGGCCGAGGCCTCGGCGGACAAGAGCCTCCTGGCGGACATGGACCGGGCCTCGGGGCACACCCGGAAGGCCCAGGTGCTGATGAACCAGTACCGGCGGGTGACGTTCCAGGGCGAGGCCGATGCGCGCGGCGCGCCCGCGCTGCTGGACGCGTGGCTCCAGGCCGCGGCCCGGGCCGTGGCGCTGGCGCCGGACGACGTGCTCGCGCACGACTCGCTGGGGTATGGCCACTTCATGCGGGGCCTGGGGCAGGCCCGCGCCGGTGAGCCGCCGGACGCGTCCTTCGCGCAGGCCATCACGTGGCTGTCGCGCGCCATCGCGCTGCAGCCGCGCTACCCCTGGGCGCTCAACGACCTGGGGCTCGTGCACCGCTGGCGCGGCAACCACCAGCGGGAGCAGGGCGTGGACCCGTCCGGGGCCTACGCGGAGGCGGAGCGGTGCTTCCAGCGGGCGGCGGAGGCGGACCCCTCCTATCTCTTCGCCCTCTCCAACCTGGCGGAGCTGCACGCGGAGCAGGCCACCTGGCGGCGGTCGCGAAACGAGGACCCGGGGCCGGAGGTCCAGCGGGCGAGGGACGCGGCGGTGAAGGCGCTGGCGCTGGACGGCCGCTTCGCCGCCGCGCACGACCACCTGGCCGTGGCGGAGCTGGCGCGGGCGTCCTTCCTCGTCGGCGCCGGAGGGGACGCGCGCCCCGCGCTCGCGAGCGCGCTGGAGCACGCGGCGCGCGCCCGGGAGCTCAACCCGGCGTCGGACCGCGCGCGGCTCCACACGGCCCGCGCGCACGTGCTGGAGGCCCGGCTGGCGCTGCGCGAGGGCCGCACCCCGGAGCCGCCGCTCGCCAGGGCGGGCCAGGCGCTGGCGGAGGCGCTCCGGCGGGCTCCGGCCTGCGCCGACTGCCGCGTCCAGGGCGCGGAGGTGGAGCGCCTTCGGGCCGAGCACGCGCGGCGCCAGGGCCGGGATCCCCTCCCCGCGCTGCGCCGGGCGTTGGACGAGGCGCGGCGGGCGACGGACGCCCATCCCTACGCGGAGGCACGGCTGGAGCGCGCGCGGGCGTGCGGACAGCTCGCGTGGGCGCTGGCCCCTCGCGCGTCACGGGAGGTGGTGCGCGAGGGGCTCGACCAGGTGGCGGCGGCGCTGCGGCTCGACCCGGGGCGCGCGGAGGCCCAGGCCGTGCGGGGCGTGCTGTTGCTCGCGGGAGCCCGTGGACGGGAGGACGGGGCGCAGCGGGACGAGGCCCGCGCCGCGCTCGCGCGTGCCGTCGAGCAGGCTCCCTGGCTGCGCGAGGAGTACGCCGCGTGGCTCCCCGGCGCGGCTCCACCGCCCGGCGGCTCATAGCCCCCCGGCTCAGGGCTTCCGCGGGTGGGGCACGCCCGTCGCCATCACCGCGGGCGCGCTCCACTGGGGCGTGGCGCCACAGGGCGGCAGCTGGAGCCCCGAGGGCAGCGGCAGGTCGGTCCTGCGGTTCGCCGGGTTGAGGCACACGGCGCCCTGGGGACTCCAGAGCGCCTCGACGAATTCGAGATCCTCCAGCCGGTCGCTGGAGCGCGCGCCGAAGCCATGGGCATCCCGCCGCAGGAAGTCCGTGCCGCTCACCGTGAAGGTCCGCGCGTCCCCGAGCCCCACGAAGTACGCGGCGCGCTTGGCCTGGAGGCACGCCCCGTAGGCCGCCGCCCGGTCCGGGTCGTCCTGGAGCGACGCGGGCTCCCACGGCTGATAGCCCCAGTCCAGGCACACGCCGATGGCGCCCGTCTCGCAAGCGAGCGTGACCGCGCTGGCGTCCGGCCGGATGGCGGCGTTCAGGCCATCCACGTGCCGTCCCGGCAGCAGCAGCGAGGGGACCGTCTCCTTCTCCGGCGCCGCGCACTGCGGCCTCCATGCCTTCGTCCCCACCTGGCGGTAGCGCACCTGGAAGCGGCTGGCGCCGAGCGGCGTCCAGGTCATCTCATAGCGCACGTGGCGCGGGTCTCCATCCGCTGGCGTCACCGGCAGGGTGAACGTGAAGGTCTGCTTCGCCAGCTCCGTCCCCCGGAGCTTCCGGATGGCCCCGTCCGGGCCGGCCACCGCGAGGAAGAGGTCCGAGGGCGAGGCGTGGATGCCGTGCAGGCGCGGCGCCGCGCCAGGCGCTCCGGCCAGCTCGACCGGGACATCGAGCACCGCGCGCCGCCCCTCCCGGGAACGGACCTTCATGAGCACGCCCTCGGGCGTGTTGACGAAGCCCTCCGGACACAGCGGGGCGGTCCGCTCGAACACGAAGCAATGGCTCTGCCCCTCCGCGATGTAGATGCCCAGGCCGTTCGGATCCGGGTCGCACTGGCCCGTGGGGCAGCCCCCGTTGGGGTCGGCCCTCGCCTCGCCGGAAGGGACTCGCCCGGGCGCGGTCAGCCTGCAGCCGCTCCCCATCATCAATGCCAGACATCCAAGCCACGCGGGATGAAGCTTCACCAGGGGTCTCCTCGAGGGGGCTCTTGCTGGGAGCCATCCGTGCACCTTCTGCGAGTCCCATGCCAGCACCTTTCGCGGCCGGGCGGGGACGCGCTCCAGCGGGGCGCCACGGGCGGGAGACTCCGGCCGCCCGCGGCTGGCACGGCGGCTGGCACACGGGCCCCGTGCCACCGGTGGCACGGCTATGCTGGCGCGGCATGGAATACGACCCGTCGACCCTGCAACCGAGCGGCGCCCCCGGGCGGCCCGCCTCCGCGGACGACGCGCCGGTGCCGGGGCTCCTGCGCCTGACGTGCGCGGGGACGCCCATGGCGGTGGCGGTGCCGCTGCCGGGAGCGCTGACGCTGGGGCGCGCGAGCCCCGCGCTGGGGCCGCTCCAGGACCCGCGGATGTCGCGCAGCCATGCCCGGGTGTCCTTCGACGGCAGCCGGTTCTGGGTGACGGACCTGGGCAGCCAGAACGGGACCTCCGTGGATGGCGAGCCGCTGCCCGCGAACGCGCCGCGCGAGGCGCAGCGGCTCATCCGGCTGGGGGATTCGCTCTTCGTCCCCAGCGCGGACGTGGGGCCCCTGGTCCGCCACGGGGTCCGCGAGGTGGAGGGCTTCGTGCGCGGCCCCGCCTTCCAGCAGCTGCTGGAGGAGGTGGCGCGCTCCGCCCAGCACGGCTTCACGCTGCACATCCACGGCGAGAGCGGCACGGGCAAGGAGCAGGTGGCGCGCACCTTCCATTCGCGGGGCCCCCGGAGCCAGGGCCCCTTCGTGGCGGTCAACTGCGCGGCCATCCCCGCCGCGCTCGCGGAGCGGCTGCTCTTCGGCGCCCGCCGCGGCGCCTTCTCCGGCGCGGACGACGCGGACGGCTACCTGCAGGCCGCGGACGGCGGCACCCTGTTCCTCGACGAGGTGGCGGAGCTGGACGTGGGCGTCCAGGCGAAGCTGCTGCGGGCGCTGGAGACGCGGGAGGTCCTCCCGCTGGGCGGCTCGAAGCCCCGGAAGGTCGACGTCCAGGTCTGCTCCGCGGGCAACCGGGACCTGCGCGCGCAGGTGGCGCAGGGGCGGCTGCGCGAGGACCTGTACTTCCGCATCGGAAGGCCGGAGGTGTCGCTGCCCCCGCTGCGGCGGCGTCCGGAGGAGCTCCCCTTCCTGGTGGCGAAGGCCGTGGAGGCGCTGGCGCCGGGCCTGCCGCCGCACGTCTCGCTCTTCGAGGCCTGCCTCCTCAGGCCCTGGCCCGGCAACATCCGGGAGCTGCGCGTCGAAGCGCGCGCGGCCGCGCAGCAGGCCCTGCTCAGGGGGGCCGCCCGGGTCGAGTCCGCCCACCTGAGCCCCGGCGCGGGGACCGCGTTCGGCGCCGCCCCCGCGCCGGGGCTCAGG
>NZ_RAWC01000150.1:0-21432 GCF_003611685.1 Corallococcus sp. CA049B
GCCCCTGCCTGCCCGCCCGCCTGCCCCGGGGGAGGCGTCCCCGGGGAGAAACCCCCGGTCCGGACGCGCATCCTTGAGAAAGGCCGGGGCGGTAGCTATAAGCCCCGACCCACTACAACGCTGGACCTCCCTCCCATCCTGGGTGGGGGCAAGGCGCACTGGAGAGAAGCCATGAAGCCCGACCTGCACCCGGTCTACCCGCCCTCCCGCATCACCTGCGCGTGCGGCAACATCGTCGAGACCAAGTCCACCCGCGGCTCGTTCAGCGTGGAAGTCTGCTCGAACTGCCACCCGTTCTTCACCGGCAAGTACAAGCTGCTGGACACGGCCGGCCGCATCGACCGCTTCAAGAAGAAGTACGCGAACAACGCGCCGGCCGCCAAGAAGGGCGCCAAGGCCGCCGAGCCCGAGAAGGCGTAGTCCTTCCGCTCCACAGCATCCGCGGTAGCCCACGAGCAGGGTCGTGGAGGGCCTCGAAAGACAGAGGCGCTCCCGCCCTGCTCGCGGTGTTTCAGCTTCACGCGCTCGTCAAATTTTCACGCGCGCTTTCGGTGCTACAGCCAATTACAGGCCAGAAATTCGACGTAGCAGCCAACTGACCGCACAGTCCGCCGCGTCCCAGAGACGTCTGTCCCAAAGACGGAGGCGTGATGTTCGCGGAAGCTGCTGCCCCTGCCCTGAAGATTGTCCGACGCTCCCAGAACGACAGCGTCTTCGCGAAGCGCGGGGAGGCCTACACGCTGCTGCAGGGCGACAGCCTGGAGCTGATGGCCCAGCTGCCCGAGCAGTCCTTCGACCTCATCTTCGCGGACCCGCCGTACTTCCTCTCCAACGGCGGCACCACCTGCAAGGGCGGCAAGCGCGTCTCCGTGGCCAAGGGCCAGTGGGACGTGTCCCGCGGAGTGGAGGAGGACCACGCCTTCACCACCAGGTGGCTCGCCGCCTGCCAGCGCCTGCTGCGCCCCACCGGCACGCTGTGGGTGAGCGGCACGCAGCACGTCATCTTCAACGCCGGCTTCGCCATGCAGAAGCTGGGCTACAAGCTGCTCAACACCGTCACCTGGTACAAGCCCAACGCGAGCCCCAACCTGGCGTGCCGCTACTTCACGCACTCCACGGAGCTGCTCATCTGGGCCTCGCCGTCGTCCGGCGGCAAGCTGAAGCACGTCTTCAACTACCAGCGCATGAAGGCGGAGAACGGCGGCAAGCAGATGCGCGACGTGTGGAACCTGCCGCGCAACGGTGACGAGGAACTCACCGCCGACGGCGCCGGCCGCATGTGGACGCAGACGGCCCCTCGCGGCGAGGAGAAGGCCTTCGGCAGCCACCCCACCCAGAAGCCGGTGGCGCTGCTGGAGCGCATCCTGGAGGCGAGCTGCCCGGAGAACTCGCTCATCCTGGACCCCTTCAACGGCAGCGGCACCACCGGCGTGGCCGCCCTGAAGCACGGCCACCGCTACGTGGGCATCGACATGAACCCGGAATACCTGGCCCTGTCCAAGAAGCGCCTGGACGCGACCCTCAAGTAGAGCCCCGCCTCAAGCGCGGGTGAGGATGAGCTCCACGCCCTGCCGGGCGATGGGGTGGTACCTCGCCCCGTGCTTCTCGAACGCCGCGCGCGCCACCTTGCGGTGGTCGCGCGACGAGGCGAGCACGCTGTAGAGCGGCTTCAGGTACTTCATCCGGCCCACCTCGCCGAGGAACTCCTCGGCCCGGCCGAGCGGAGCATCGAAGCCCGCGCGCAGCGCCGCCACCAGCCACGCCACCAGCACCTCCGAGTTGCGGCTGCCCGTGAGCGAGTACTTCGCGTCCAGCTCGCGGAAGACGTCCTGGGACGTGTCCACCGGCATGGACTCCAGGAACAGCTGCCACTCGGTGGGCGTCCAGTCCTTCGTGTCCGCTTGCGAAGGCACCGTCCCGCGCAGCCTCTCCAGCGCCTCCAGCCGCGCGGAGGTGGGCCGGGGCGCGCTCTGCGGCACGCCGGGCCGGTTCAGGTACGCGTCCGCGTCCACCTTCGCCAGGGCCCCCGGAAGCTCGGCTTCCGTGAAGCGGACGAACTCCTCCGTGGTGAGCGCCTGGAAGCGGTACTTCGCCAGGTAGCGGCGCAGGAAGCCGTCGAAGGTGGGGCGGCCCACCGCGTCCTCCAGCGCGCGCAGGAGCAGGTAGCCCTTCTCGTAGGGAATCTGGGAGAAGGCCTCGTCCGGATCCACGCCGGACAGGTGCGTGCGCAGCGCGGTGAGCTGCGGGTGCGCGCGGAAGTGGTGCAGCGCTTCGTCCAGCGAACGGCGCCCCAGGGCCGCGTGCAGCGCCGCGACCTCCGGCCCCGCCAGCGCCTCCAGGATGCGGCGCTCCGCGAAGACGGTGAAGCCTTCGTTCAGCCAGAAGTGCTCCGCGGACGCGTTCGTCACCAGGTTGCCCGTCCACGAGTGCGCCAACTCGTGCGCCACCACGTTCACCAGGCTCTTGTCCCCCGCGATGAGCGTGGGCGTGAGGAACGTCAGGCGCGGGTTCTCCATGCCGCCGTAGGGGAACGACGGCGGCATCAGCAAGAGGTCGAAGCGCTCCCAGTCATACGGCCCGAAGAGCGACTCCGCGGCCTTGAGCATGTCGTCCACGCCCGCGAACTCGTCCGCCGCGTCCTCCAGCGCCTCCGGCTCCGCCCACACGCGCGAGCGCGGCCCCAGCTCCTTCGACGTGAGGCTGCCCACCGCGAACGCCAGCAGGTACGGGGGCACCGGCTGCGGCATCTCGTAGTGCTCCTCCGCCTCCACGCCGTGCTCTTCACGCGCCACGAACGACGCGGCCATCACGGACTTGAGCTGCTTGGGCACCCGCAGGGACGCGCGGTAGCGGATGCGGATGCGCGGTGTGTCCTGCAGCGGCACCACGCTGCGCGCGTGGATGGCCTGGCACTGGCTGAAGAGGAACGGCTGCTGCCCGCCCGCCGTCTGCGACGGCGTCAGCCACTGCAGCGCGCTCGCCTCCGGCGACGTCCGGTAGCGCACCGTCAGCTGCTTCACCCCCGCGGGCAGCTCAATCCGCAGGCGGCTTCCCAGGATGGGTTCAGGAGGGGAGAGGATGTAGGGCAAGGGGCGACCCTGGGCATCCACCACGCCGCGGATGTCCAGGTCGCGGGTGTCCAGGTCGAGGGGGCCGGCTGACGCCTCCTTGAGGGTCAGCGTGGCCTCCGCGTGCAGGCGCCGCGTCCGGAAATCGACGCGGGCCTTCCAGTCCAGCGTTTCGGTCTCAGGCTGCGTGCTGTCGTTGTACGAGTGCGGGTCGAGGCGAGCCATGGGGCCCGACTTGTAGTCGGGGAGCCGACCTCCTGGCGAGCACACCCGACGGCAATGCCGGTTGACTTCCGGGTCAATCGCCTACATTTGTGCAGTCCCCTACTTCCTTTTATGGGAGCCGATTTCCGATGACGACCCGGATCCGAAAAGTGGCGGTGCTTGGCGCTGGCGTGATGGGCAGCGGCATCGCCGCGCATCTGGCCAACTCCGGCGTGCGCGCCCTGTTGCTGGACATCGTTCCGCCCCAGGCCGCTCCGGGCGAGGACACCGCTTCCAAGGCGTTCCGCAACAAGTTCTCGCAGGGCGCCATCGCGAACCTGCGCAAGGCGAAGCCCAGCCCCATCGTGTCCGAGCAGGTGCTCGCCGCCATCGAAGTGGGCAACCTGGAGGACGACCTCGCGCGCCTGGGCGAGTGCGATTGGATCATCGAGGTGGTGAAGGAGGACCTGGCCGTCAAGCAGGCCCTGTTCGCCAAGGTGGAGAAGCACGCCCGCAAGGACGCCATCATCTCCTCCAACACCTCCGGCCTCTCCATCGTGGGGATGACCGAGGGCCGCGGCGCGGAGTTCAAGAAGAACTTCCTCGTCACGCACTTTTTCAACCCGGTCCGCTACATGAAGCTCCTGGAGCTGGTTGCCGGCCAGGAGACGAACCCGGAGGTCGTGAAGACCGTCCACAAGTTCGGTGAAGAGGTGCTCGGCAAGGGCATCGTCTACGGCAAGGACACCACCAACTTCATCGCGAACCGCATCGGCGTGTACGGGATGATGCGGACCATCTCCGAGATGCAGAAGACGGAGATGACCATCGAAGAGGTGGACAAGATCTTTGGCCCGGCCATGGGCCGTCCCAAGTCCGCCGTGTTCCGCACCGCGGACATCGTGGGCCTGGACACGTTCACCCACGTGGCGAAGAACTGTTACGACACGCTGACCCACGACGAAGAGCGCGACGTCTTCGCCGCCCCGGACTTCCTCCAGAAGATGGTGGAGAAGAAGATGCTGGGCGACAAGAGCGGCGGCGGCTTCTACAAGAAGGACCGCTCCTCCGGTGGCAAGGACATCCTCGCGCTGGACCTGAAGACGCTGGAGTACCGGCCGCAGGCCAAGGTGCGCTTCGACTCGCTGGGCGCCGCGAAGGACATTGAAAACGTCAAGGAGCGCGTGGCGTCCGTGATGAACGCGGACGACAAGGCCGGCAAGTTCGCCGAGCGCGTCACCCTGGACGTGCTGGCGTACTCCAGCCGCCGCATCCCGGAGATCGCGGACGACCTGGTCAACGTGGACCGCGGTGTGCGCTGGGGCTTCGGCTGGGACCTGGGGCCCTTCGAGGTCTGGGACGCCTACGGTGTCCAGAAGGGCGTGGAGCGCATGAAGGCGCTGGGCCTCAAGCCCGCCGCCTGGGTGGAGGAGATGCTGGCCAAGGGCCGCACGTCCTTCTACGGCGTGCAGGACGGCCGCGACACCTACTGGGACATCCCGTCCAAGTCCGTGAAGCCGGTGGTGGAGAACGCGCGCACGTCCCGCGTGGAGTACTTGAAGCGCGGCAACAAGAAGATCACCGGCAACGACAGCGCGTCGCTGTGGGACATGGGCGACGGCGTCACGCTCTTGGAGTTCCACTCCAAGATGAACTCCATCGACGATGACATCATCGCGATGATGAACACCGCGCTGGATGAGACGGAGAAGAACTTCAAGGGCCTCGTGATTGGCAACGACGGCTCCAACTTCTCCGCGGGCGCGAACATCATGGCCATGCTGATGGCGGCCAAGAGCGAGGACTTCGACTCCATCCGCAAGATGGCGTCCGCGTTCCAGGCGGCCAACCAGCGCATGCGCTACAGCCCCGTGCCCGTCGTGACGGCGCCCTTCAACCTCACGCTGGGCGGCGGCGCGGAGGTCACCATGGGTGGCAACGCGGTGCAGGCCAGCGCGGAGCTGTACATGGGCCTCGTGGAAGTGGGCGTGGGCCTCATCCCGGGCGGCGGCGGCACCATGATGCTGCTGCGCAACGTGTTCGGCGGCTACGCGGCGGACAAGGACTTCGACTCGCTGCCCTTCCTCAAGAAGGTGTTCCTCGCCATCGGCATGGCGAAGGTCGCGACGAGCGCGGAAGAGGCGCGCGAGATGGGCTTCCTGTCGCAGCAGGACGGCATCACGGGCAACCGCGACTTCCTCCTGTCGGACGCGAAGTCGCGCGTGCTGGGCCTGGCGAACGGCGGCTTCCGCCCGCCGCGTCCCACGCGCTTCCGGCTGCCGGGCCCCAACGGCGCGGCCACCATCGACATGATGCTGTACGACATGCAGCTCAACAATCAGATCAGCGCCCACGACCGGAAGATCGCCCAGAAGCTGGCGCGCGTGCTCTCCGGCGGTGACACCAGCCCCTCCGTGCTGGTGACCGAGGAGAAGCTGCTGGAGCTGGAGATGGAAGCGTTCCTGAGCCTCATCGGCGAGGAGAAGACCCAGGACCGCATGATGTTCATGCTCGAGAAGGGCAAGCCGCTGCGCAACTAGCGCGAGGCGTTTACCCAATGGTTTTCCAGACGCGAATTCCGAAGCACGCCCGGACGCTGTCCGGGCAGGGAGACATCTAAAATGTCCGGACGAGTCGTGATTGCCAGCGCGGTGCGCACCCCCTTCACCCGCGCCCACAAGGGAGAGTTCAAGGACACGCGGCCGGATACGCTCGCGGCCCTTGCCATCAAGGAGGCGGTCGCCCAGGTCCCCGGCTTGAAGCCGGCGGACGTGGAGGACGTCATCATGGGCTGTGCCATGCCGGAGGCGGAGCAGGGCATGAACGTGGCCCGCAACGCGAGCCTGCTCGCCGGCCTGCCGGACACCGTCCCGGGACTGACCATCAACCGCTTCTGCTCTTCGGGCGTGCAGTCCGTGGCGCAGGCGGCGCAGGGCATCAAGTCCGGCATGCTGCAGGTGGCCGTGGCCGGTGGCACCGAGTCCATGACCATGGTGCCCATGGGCGGCAACAAGGTCTCCGCCAACCCGGAGATCATGCAGAAGCTGCCGGAGGTCTACACCTCCATGGGCGCGACGGCGGAGAACATCGCCTCCCGCTACAACGTCACCCGTGAGGACGCGGACAAGTTCGCCGCCGAGTCCCAGCGCCGCGCGGCCACCGCCCGCGAGCAGGGGAAGTTCAAGGAGGAGATCTTCCCCGTCACCACCACGATGTTCGACGAGGACGGCAGCCAGAAGCAGGTGACCGTCACGGTGGACACCATCCTGCGCCCGGAGACGACGGTGGAGGGCCTGGCCAAGCTGCGCCCGGCCTTCAACGCCAAGGGCGTGGTGACGGCGGGCAACGCGTCGCCGCTGACGGACGGCGCGGCGGCCGCGGTGGTGATGAGCGAGGAGAAGGCGAAGGAGCTCAACGTCAAGCCGCTGGGCTACTTCGTGGACTACGTGGTCGCCGGCGTGCCGCCCGAAATCATGGGCGTGGGCCCGGTGCCCGCCATCCGCAAGCTCCTGGAGCGCAACAAGCTGAAGGTGGAAGACATCAGCGTGTTCGAGCTCAACGAGGCCTTCGCGGCGCAGGCGCTGCACTGCATCCGTGAGCTGGGCATCCCCCAGGACAAGGTGAACCCGAACGGCGGCGCCATCGCCCTGGGCCACCCGCTGGGCGTGTCCGGTGCGCGCATGGTGGCCACCATCCTGCGCGAGCTGAAGCGCCGGGACGGCCGCTACGGCGTGGTGAGCATGTGCATTGGCGGTGGCATGGGCGCCGCGGCGCTGGTGGAGCTGGCGAAGTAATCCGCTTCCCGTTCGCGCCCCCTGTTGGATGAAGGGGGCGCGGAGGGGATGAGTCAGGAGGCCGGGGCGTCCGGGTCGTTCACCGGGACGCCCGCCAGGCGCAGCACCCGCAGCGCGTTGGTGGTGTCCACCACCCCCTGCCGGAGCCGGTAGTCGAACACCATCTTCCCGTCCTCCAGGTGGTCGCGGAAGTGGACGTTCACCACGCGCGAGCCCGGCTCGTCCGCGAGCACCGCCAGCGACAAATCATGCGTCGTCACCGCGCCACAGGCGCCGGAGGCGAGCAGCAGCCGCAGCACCTCGCGTGAGGCAATCTGGCGCTCGCGGGTGTTGGTGCCCAGCAGGATTTCGTCCAGCAGGAAGAGCGCCTGGCCCTTCGCGGCCGCCGCCGCGTCCAGCACCATCTTCAGCCGCAGCACCTCCGCGTGGAAGTACGACACGCCGCGCTCCAGCGAGTCCTTCACGCGCATGCTGGTGAGCACCTGCACCGGGGACAGCCGGAATGACGCCGCGCACACCGGCGCGCCCGCCAGCGCCAGCACCACGTTCGCGCCCAGCGCGCGCATCAGCGTCGTCTTGCCGCTCATGTTGGAGCCGGTAATCAAGAGCGCGTGGCGCGGGCCGGGCAGGGACACGTCGTTGGGCACGGGCGCGTCCAGGAGCGGGTGTCCCAGCGCGGTGGCCTCCACGCTCGGGCCTTCGGCCTGCATCTGGGGCCAGGTGAAGGCGGGGCGGTCATGGGCCAGGCCTCCCAGGCAGCAGAGGGCCTCCAGCTCCGCCAGGCCCTCGAACCACTGACGCACGTCGCGGCCGTGGGCGGCGCGCCAGTTCTCCAGCGCGAAGAGGGCGTGGATGTCCCAGAGCGTGAGCCAGTGGACCAGGGGGTGGAACTGGTGCCGCTTGAACTCGATGAGCGAGTACAGCCGGCTGAAGCGCTGGAACAGCGCGGACACCGGCGGACCGCCCTGCGCCGTCAGGCCGGACTGGAGCTGCTTGAGGCGCGCGTGCTCGAAGGTCTGCTTCTCCACGCGCTCGAAGAGGGACGCGTAGCGCACGAAGCCGCGTTCACCGCGCTCCACGGCTTCGTCCATCTGCCGCAGCGTGCGGCGCGTGGCCACGGCGCTGCCCAGCTGCGCGAGCAGGCCCAGCCACACGAGGCTGTCCGGGATGACGCCCACCGTGCCCAGGATGAAGAGGGTGAGCGTCACCGGGGGCAGCAGGATGGCCAGGGGCCGTGACCAGCGGATGGCGTCCAGGGACGGGCCCGCCTCCGCCCACTGGATGAAGAGGGCCGGGTCCGCCTTGTCCTTCGCCACCACGCGGGCGTCCACGCAGAGGTCCTGGCGGAAGTCCACGCGCGGGGCCAGCTCGCGCGCGGCGCCCTGGCGGGTCACCACCGTCTCCGCGTTGGCGGGGGCGGACAGCCACGCGGCCAGCCGCTCCTCGCCCGCGCGCGTGGCCGACTCGTTGATGAGCTGGAAGAGGCTGCCCTGGCCAAAGACATCCAGGTCCGTGGCGTAGAGGTGGTTGGGGGAGAGGAACCGCTCCCCCGTGTCCGTGAAGGAGTGCCAGCCGCCCTCCAGCCGCGCCAGGCCGCGCTCGTTGAGGAGCACGAAGAGGCGCGCGCGCTGCTCCTTGAGGAACACCTGGTGGTGCAGCACCGCCAGCACGCCATAGACGGCGAGC
This sequence comes from Corallococcus sp. CA049B, assembly GCF_003611685.1. Classification (NCBI taxonomy): domain Bacteria; kingdom Pseudomonadati; phylum Myxococcota; class Myxococcia; order Myxococcales; family Myxococcaceae; genus Corallococcus; species Corallococcus sp. CA049B. The sequence goes on from NZ_RAWC01000150.1 coordinate 8,753, forward strand.
GCCCCGGCCGCCGCCCACCACCAGGGCTTGGGCAGCCGGCCCATCAGCGTCAGCGCGGCCACGACGAGCGCCGCCACGAAGGCCACGGTGCGCAGGTTGGCGTACCTGGCGCTGACGCGGTCCAGCTCCGTCAGGTCCGCCTGGGCGGCTGCGCGGCGGTCGGTGTACGTGCGATGCGGGCTCTGGGACTCGGTTGGGACGGGCACGATGGCCGCGCATGCTGTGCGGCCCCCCGTCCGAGGGCAAGCGCTCAAGGCGCTCCGTCACGCTTCCGGTGCGAACCGACAACATTTCTTCCCGTTGGGAGCGCGTGGAGGCGAACGGGGACGGAGGGGGCTCCTGGGGCCAGCGCCGTCCTGGCTCCACGATGACTCAGACGTCACGCGGCGCATTCCAGATGATATGGATTTGGCGGACGTTTTCATGGCGTCGCGAGGGCTCACATTCGTGGCAATTGACTCGCTCGGGGAGCCGGGTCAAAACCCGCGGCCTATGTCTCTGTCTCTCCATGGCATGCCCCTCCGGCTCATGGGCGTTCTGCTCATGTCCGCGTCTCTCTTGTTGTCAGCCTGTGGCAATGATGAGCCGGCCGACCCGGATGGTGGTTCGTCGACGGGCCAGCAGGATGCCTCCACCGCGGACAGCGGCGCGGATTCAGGGACCGGCCCTGTCGCTGACTCCGGGACGGATGATGCGGGCTCCGACGCGGGGACCGAGGCCGACGCGGGAGCGGATGCAGGGACGGAGGCCGACGCGGGAGCAGATGCAGGGACGGAGGTCGACGCGGGGACGGAGGCAGATGCAGGGACGGATGCCGACGCGGGGACGGATGCAGGGACGGAGGCCGACGCGGGGACGGAGGCCGACGCGGGGACGGATGCGGGGACGGAGCGTTGTGGTGATGGCCTCAAGCAGGCCACGGAGGCGTGCGACGACGGCAATACGGCCGGCGGCGACGGCTGTTCGGCGACCTGCGCTGCGATTGAGCCCGGGTGGGCGTGCGAACAGGAAGGTCAGCCGTGCGTCTGGATTCCGGTGTGCGGCGATGGCCGGGTGGATGGCACCGAGTCCTGCGATGACAGCAACACGGCGAGCGGCGATGGCTGCGACAGCTCGTGCCACCTGGAGCCGGGCTACACGTGCCCGTTCGCTGGCCGGCCCTGTGTCCCGACCGTCTGTGGCGACGCCAAGGTCGAAGGCACCGAGCAATGCGACGACGGCAACAACAACCTCGGCGATGGCTGCACACCGCTGTGCACACTCGAGCCGCGCTGCTCCAACGGAGTCTGCCAGGACGCCTGTGGCGACGGCCAGTTGCTGCCGAACAGCACGGCCGAGCAGTGCGACGACGGCAACACGCGAGCGAACGACGGCTGCTCTCCGACATGCCAGCTCGAGCCGGGGTTCGCCTGCGCCGTGGTCGTTTCGCCCCCTCCGGACCCGCTGACCCTGCCCATCGTCTACCGCGACTTCCGTGGGTACGACGTGCCGGCCTCCGGTGGACTGCCGCGGGGCCACATCGACTTCGAGAACGCGAACGGCTCGGAGGTGGGCATCGTGGCCAGCACGCTGGATGCACAGGGCAAGCCTGTCTATGCGAAGGAAGGCCTCAGCTCCCTCACCACCCATGGCCGGGCGGCCTTTGATCAGTGGTTCCGGGACGTGCCGGGCGTGAACAGGCCCCTCGTCAAGAGCCTGGAGCTCCCACGTGGGTCGGGCAGCTCGTACCAGTTCGACGCCCCGGCCTTCTTCCCACTGGATGACGCGGGCTGGGTGGCCACCGGTGAGGAGCCTCGCCGTCCGGACAGCAGCAGCCCCAGCGTGCTTCGCAACTTCAGCTTCACCAGCGAGACGCGCTACTGGTTCGAATACAAGGGCAACGAGGTGCTCTCCTTCCGGGGAGATGACGATGTCTGGGTGTTCATCAACCGCCGCCTCGCGCTCGACCTGGGCGGGATCCATGGCCCCATCACTGGCAGCGTCAAGCTGTCGGACCGGGCCAGCGCGCTCGGCCTCACGCCGGGTGGCATCTACGAGCTCGTGGTGTTCCAGGCCGAGCGCCACACGACCGGTTCCTCCTACCAGCTCACGCTCAACGGCTTCTCGTATCCCTTGAGCCACACCGAATGCGCACGCCTCTGCGGCAATCACGTCGTGGATGTGGGGGAGGAGTGCGACGACGGCAACACCCAGGGGAATGACGGGTGCAGCGCCACCTGTACGCTTGAGCTGGACTGAGTCCGGGGCTCGCGGAGTTGACTCCCGGTGGGCCCCCGGGATTTGAATGCGGCACGTGAGGGACGGTCGGGCCGGCCGTGTCTCACCGAGGGGGCTTCACCCCATGTCGTTACCCAAGGTCGTGCTGGGCGGAGGGCTCCTTGTGGGGCTGCTCGCCGCGCCTCCCGCCGAGGCGCGCTTCGGCAAGCGCTCGGACTCCCACGAAGCGTCGAAACCCGTCCACGAGGCCACCGCCATCGGCTCGGACAGGGACAGCGATTCGAAGCAGGACGACGAGAACAAGAACCGTTCGTCCAAGAGCCAGCGGACGACGGTGTCCTCCACGGATGACAGCTTCGAGTTCAGCTCGAGCGCGTCCAGCGATGTCGGCGCCGCGCTCGTGGGCGCCCTCATCGAGCTGATGTTCCGCGGAATGGGGGAGGCCATCGGCAGCCTGGGCACCCACCACGGCCACGACATCAACGCTCCGGACGCGCCGCCCGAGCGCAACTCGCTGCGGCACGCCGTCCCGTTCTCCTTTCGCGCGGGGCTGCTGGTGTCACCCGTCCGGGGCGGCACGGGCCTGGATTTCGACGTCGGCTGGGACGCCCAGCGCTTCGGCGCGGACCTGCGCGTCTCCCGGTTGGCGGGCAGGGGAGAGGGCTCGACCTCCCGCGACACGCGCACCCTGGGGGAGATGCACGTGACCTACTCTCCCCTCGTCCGGGAGGAGCTCCGCCTGCGCGTGGAGGCCGGCGTCTCCACCCTGGACGCGCCCGGGGCCATCTACGTCGCCCCCAGCCTGGGCCTGTCCGTGGACGCGTGCCTGCTGGGCCCCCTGGACGTGGAGGGGCGCCTGCAGATGACGCCCGGCCCCTACCAGCAGGTGGACGCGCGCGCGGGGCTGGCGCTGCACCTGGGCGGGCTCATGCTGCGCGGCGGGGTGCGCTACCTCACCCTGGACTCCGAGGTGGCCCCGCTGGGGCTGGCCCTCGGCTTCGCCCCCGAGTTCGGCGCGGGCTTCGTGTTCTGAACGCCAGGCTCTGGAAACACCACGGGCCCGGCCGCGGATGCTCTCGCGGTCAGGCCCGTTGGACGTCACGGTCCCCTTGAAGGGACGTGGGGTCTACTTCTCCTTGGAGGCCAGCTTGCGCAGGGCCTTCTGGTCACGCACGCAGAGGATGCGGCCGACGTTGCCGAGCACGCCCTCGCGCTTCATCTCGTTGATGAGCGTGGACACGAAGGAGCGCGAGGCGCCCACCAGGTCCGCCAGGTCCTGCTGGGTAATCCCGCGCAGGTCCGTCTCACCGCCGTGCGGGCAGCGCTCGCCGTGCGCCTCCACCAGCGTGAGCAGGGTGTCCGCCAGCCGGGCCGGGACCTCCTTGAAGGTCAGGCCCAGCACGCGCTTGCGCAGCGAGCGCACGCGGTCCGCGTAGGCGCGCACCACGTCCACCGCCAGGGCCGGACGGGCCTCCAGCTGGGCGCGGAAGTCGCGGCCCTCGATGCTCCACACCTCGGCCTCGCCCGCCGCCACGGCCATCTCCTCGATGGGCGTGCCTTCCGGGCGGAACAGCTCGCCGAACAGGTCGCCCGGGCGGAGGATGGACACCACCGAGCGGGTGCTGTTCTTGCCAATGCGCATCAGGCGCACGCGGCCGGACTTCAGCAGGTACACGCGGTCCGACGTGTCGCCGGGGCGGTAGATGGTCGAGTTGTGCGGGAAGGACTCGACCTTGAAGTACCCCTTGAAGTCGATGGCCTCCTGGCCGGGGACCAGCTTGTTCGCGGTCACCATCATGCCGGACGACGTCGCCTGCAGCGGCGCCACGACGTTGGAACCGATGGGGCCGAGGGGGCGGTTGAAGCCGTGCATGGGAGTCTCCTGGAAAGACGGAAAGGGATGGGGAAGGTTGGTCGCTGCTGCTGCGGCGGACGGACCTTGCTCTTTCCAAGAGGCGTGCCATGGGCACTTGAACTATTCCCAGGGGAACAGTTCGAGGAATGCCGGGTACTTAGCGCTACACCCCGGTTCGGCCCCCCCCCACTGTGTCCGAAACCTGAAACAGAACGTTCAAACAGTCTGATCAGTTTGAACGAAACGTTAAACCGCCACACCGGTTTGTCAGGGCTGGGACAGTGTCAGGAAGCATCCTTCACCGGATAAGGGTGAACCTGTGGACCATGCCCCTGTGCGAGACCGAACTTTTGAAGCTTTCGTTCAAGCGTGGGACGGCTGATGCCCAGGATCTGACACGTGCGGCCCTTGTGGCCCTTGGTGACGGCCATGGCCCGGGCAATGAGCTGCCGTTCGGCCTCTTCCAGCGTGGGGATGAGGCTCACGTCGTCCACGGCGGGGGCGGCGAACATGCTGCTCGCGCCTCCGGGGGCGCGCTGGCCCGCGTCCAGGGGGCCTGAGGGGTTCGCCTCCAGGGCGGGCAGGTCGTCGCCCCGGAGCACGTCACCGGGCGCGAGCACCACGGCGCGGGTGAGGACGTTCTCCAGCTCGCGCACGTTGCCGCGCCAGGGCAGCAGGGTGAGGCGCTCCATCACCTCGTGGGGCACGCGGGTGACGCGCTTGTGCACCTTCTCGTTGATGCGCTCCAGCAGGTGCTTCACCAGGAGGGAGATGTCCTCGCGGCGCTCACGCAGGGGCGGGATGACGAGGGTGATGACCTTGAGGCGCTGGTAGAGGTCCTCGCGGAAGCGGCCCTGGGCCACCTCGTCCGCGAGGTGGCGGTGGGTGGCGGCGATGACGCGGGCGCGCAGCTTCACGCGCTTGACGCCGCCCACGCGCTCGAACTCGCGCTCCTGGAGCACGCGCAACAGCTTCGCCTGGAGCATCAGCGACATGTCGCCAATCTCATCCAGGAACACGGTGCCGTCCTCGGCCAGCTCGAACTTGCCGGGCTTGCCGGACACCGCTCCGGTGAACGCGCCCTTCTCGTGGCCGAACAGCTCGCTCTCCAGGAGCGTGTCCACGATGGCGGAGCAGTTGATGCCGATGAAGGGGCGGGGCTCGTCGTAGGAGTAGTTGTGGATGACGCGGGCGATGAGCTCCTTGCCGGTGCCGCTCTCGCCGTTGATCAGCACCGTGGCGGTGCTGCCCGTCACCTTGCCAATCTCCTTCACCAGCTGCTGCATGGACGGGCTGGTGCCCACGATGTCGCCCAGGCGGACGACGGCGTTCTCGCGGTGGACCTCGTCCGCGCGGCGCGACAGCTGGCGGTACTCCAGCGCGCGCTCCACGACGAGGTCCAGGGCGGCTGGATCCGGGAAGGGCTTGTGGATGTAGTCGAACGCACCGGCCTTCATGGCCCGGATGGTCGTCTCCATGTCGTGGTAGGCGGTGACGAGGATGATGCGCGCGTCGCCGCACAGCGTCTTCATCTCCTCGATGATCTCCAGGCCCGTGCGGTCCGGGAGCATCATGTCCAGGATGACCACGCTGGGCATGTTCTCCTGGGCGGCCTTGAGGCCCGCGGCGGCGCTGGTGGCCGTCACCACCTGGTAGCGCGGCTGCCCGTCGTCCTGCTCGATATCCTCGAAGTGCATCGTGAGGGTTTCGAGCAGCGACACGTCATCGTCGACGATGAGGAGGGTCTCCATGGGGTCCTCAGGCGGCGAACGTCAGCGTGAACACCATCCCCGGTTCCGCGCTCCCCTGGGCCGCCACGTCGCCCCCCACGCCCGTCATCACCCGCCGCAGGGCGGCCAGGGACAGCCCCGCGCCCCGGGCCAGCCGCGAGCCGAAGGGGTCGAACAGCGTGCCCCGGTCCTCCGGAGGCAGGGCCGCGGCGGGATCATCCAGGATGAGGCTGACGTGGCCGGGGTCCTCCTGGCGCAGCGTCACCTGGACGCGGCCCTCTTCTGGCAGGCCCATGGCCACGTTGAGCAGGACTTGAGCGAGCACGGGCCTCAACCGGTTGGGATCCACCCTCACGCGGGGCAGGTCCGCCTCTTCCTTCACCTCTACCTCGATGCGGCGCTCGGCCAGCTCCGGGGCCACCATGGCGGTCGCTTCCTGGACGACCGAGCGCAGGGCGTGGGCGTCCAGGTTCGCGACGCTCTCGCGGCCGTACTCGGAGAGCAGCCAGAGCATGCGCTCCATGGTCCGGATCTCCCGGTTGGCGATGGTGAGCCGCCGCTTGTCCCGGTCCGACAGGCCGGTGTTCCGGGCCAGCGTCTGCACCGCCATCTTCACGGAGGAGAGCGGGTTGCGGATCTCATGGCTGAGCGACGAGGACAGCTTGGAGATCTGCACCGGGGGGGCGCCCTCCAGCACGGTGCCCAGGTCGAGCACGCCCGCGGCGGCCTCCTCGCCGTCCATGCCCAGCACGAGCCGCAGGTGGATGGGGGGCGGGGTGCCGCCGGGGCCTCCCGCGGAGACGGTGACGAACTCCACCGCGCGGCGGTCCTCGCGCGCTCGCGCATCCAGTTCGCGGGCGCGCTCCTGGGGAACTCCGAGCGCGGTGTGCAGGGGCATGCCCACGAGCGCCTTGGCGTCGCGGCGCAGCACCTGGGCGCAGTCACCTTCGGCGCGTGTCACCCGGAGGTGAGGGGACCAGGCGAGCTGAGCGGCTTGCAGGAGATGGGCGTTCATTGGTGGACCTGAAACATACCGGGTAACGTCGAGCGCTGTCCTTATGACCAGCACCGCACGTCCTCCGAAGAACCTTGTGGCGGCCCTTCTGTTCCTGTCCGGGGCCACGGCGCTCGTCTACGAGCTGGTCTGGTCCAAATACCTGGGGAACGTGCTGGGCAACAGCGGCCAGGCGCACGCCGTCGTGCTGGCCACGTTCATGGGGGGCCTGGCGCTGGGGGCGTTTGTCTTCGGGCGGACAGCGGACCGGGTGAAGAACCCCCTGGCGCTCTACGGCGTGCTGGAGCTGGGCGTGGGCCTGTACGCGCTGGCGTTCCCGTACGTCCTGGGGGCGCTGGAGCACCTGTGGCTGGCCCTGGCGCCCCACGTGCCGGAGGGCCTGCGGGTGGCGCCGCGCCTGCTCGTGTCCTCGCTGTCCCTGGTGGTGCCCACGCTGCTCATGGGCGGCACGCTGCCGGCGCTGGTGCGCCACTTCGCGGCGAGCCTCGCGGGGGTGCGCAAGGAGCTGGCGCGCCTGTATGCCATCAACAGCCTGGGCGCGGCGGTGGGCGTCTACGTGGCGGGCACGCGGCTGGTGCCGCTGGTGGGCCTGTCCGCGTCCGCGAAGCTGGCCGCGGCCATCAACGTGCTGCTCGCGCTGGCGGCGCTGGCGCTGGCCCGCCGGCACCCACCGGCGGTGACGGTGGGGGCGGCGGGGTCCGCGGAGGACGTGGCCTATCCCCGGCGGGCGGTGCGGGCCGCGCTGGTGGGCGTGATGCTGTCGGGCTTCACGTCCATGCTGTACCAGGTGACGTGGATCCGCCTCCTGTCCATCGTGCTGGGGGCGTCCACGTATGCCTTCACGCTCATCCTGACGGCGTTCATCCTGGGCATCGGCCTGGGCAGCTTCTGGCTGATGACGCGAAAGGAGGGCGGGGACTCGCTGAAGCTGTATGGCTGGACGCAGGTGGGGCTGGTGTTGAGCCTCTGCGTGGCGCTGCCCCTGTACGTGCGGCTGCCGCACCTGTTCCGCTGGTCGGAGTGGATGCTCACGCGCGCGGTGGAGACGTGGCCCGTCTTCCAGGGCATCACCTTCGCGTTCTGCTGCGCGGTGCTGCTGGTGCCCACGTTCATCATGGGCGTGGCGTTCCCGGCGGCGGCGCGCGTGGCCACGGCGAAGGTGTCCGAGGTAGGGCGCCAACTGGGCGGCGTGTACCTGTGGAACACGGCGGGCACGCTCTCCGGCTCCGTGCTGGGCGGGCTGGTGCTGATGCCCTTCTGGGGCATGCAGGGCAACTTCATCGCCGGGGCGGTGGCGAACCTCCTCTCCGCGGGGCTGGCGTTCCACGCGCTGTCCGCGGCGAAGGAAGGGGAGGGCGCGAAGGCGGTGCCCGTGTGGCGGGCGCTCTTGCCGGTGGGCGCGGCGGCGGTGCTGGCGGCGGTGGTGCTGGGGAGCATGCACGGCTGGCCGCAGCGGCTGTCCAACATCGCGGCGATCCGCGCGCACCAGAAGCCGCCGGACAGCTACGCGAAGCTGGTGGAGAGCACGGAGAAGGCCATCGTCCCGCGCTTCTACGCGGACGACACCTTCGCCACGGTGATGGTGGGGGACCTGCCGAGCGAGAACCTCCGCTTCATGAAGATCAACGGGAAGACGGACGCGTCGAACGGGAGTGACATCGAGACGCAGGTGCTGGCGGGCCACCTGGGCGTGCTGCTCCACCCGCGCGACCCGAAGAACGTGCTCGTCATCGGCTCGGGCGCGGCCATCACCACGGGCAGCGTGCTGGCGCACCCGGTGGAGCGCCTGGACATGGTGGAGATCTCCCCGGCGGTCATCGACGCGGCGCGCCTGTTCAAGGAGGACAACCGCAACGCGGTGGATGATCCGCGCACGCACGTGCACATCGACGACGCGAAGACGTTCATGGCGCTGGCGCCCATCCGGTACGACCTCATCGTCAGCGTGCCGTCCAACCCCTGGGTGTCGGGCGTGTCCGGCCTCTTCACGCGCGACTTCTTCCAGCTGGTGGACAAGCACCTGACGGACGACGGCGTGATGGTGCAGTGGATCCACACCTACGAGAGCAACCGCGAATTGGTGCGGCTGGTGATCCGCACGCTGCAGGACACCTTCCCGCACGCCACGACGTGGGTGGGCCCGGAGGACCTGGTGATGGTGGCCAGCCGCAAGCCGCTGTCGTTCAACGCGGAGGCGGTGGCCGCGCGCATGGCCCGGCCGGACGTGAAGGCGGACCTGGCGCGGGTGGAGATAAATGACCTGTTCGGCCTGCTGTCCAAGCAGGTGCACACGGAGGCCGGACAGAAGGACTTCGCGGGCGAGGGGCCCATCAACACGGACGACCACAACCTCTTGGAGTACGCGTCGCCGGTGGCGTTCTTCCTGGCGAACCTGGACGTGCGCGTGAACGACGAGCGCCGGTCGCCGGAGACAGGGCCCGGGCTGCTCCTGCACGGGTACCTGCGCGACCATCCGCCCACCGCCGAGCAGGCCGCGGGGCTGTACCGCAACGTGCAGCGCTACCACGCGGACAAGGATCCGACGGTCCGGGGCGTGGCGGCGCTGTGGCGTTCGCTGGCGCCGGAGGATCCCGCGTCGGCGTTGGCGCTGGGCCGGGCCGTGCTGGCGCAGGGGGACCTGACCCTGGCGGCGTCCCTGCTGGAGCCGGAGGTGGCGCGGGGCGGCCGTTCACCGGAGTTGGTGACGGAGTACCTGAAGCTGGTGACGGCGCGGGCCTGGGCCTCACGCACGGTGTGGACGCCGATGAACGCGGACGGGGCGCTGGCGGTGGGCAGCGAGGTGGCGGCGAGCCACCCCCAGGACGCGAAGCTGCAGAAGGCGTTCAAGGCGTACTGTGAAGCCCTGCCGCCGGCCGCCTGCGGGAAGACACCGCGGACGCCCACGGCGACGCCCGGTGAGCCCTGATACAGGGGGGATGAAACCTTGAGAGGGGCCAGACCCGCGATATTCCTTGATCCGGCCCCCCATCCTCCCGATGACGGATGGAGGGGCTTGCCCCCCCGTTGTACTGTCCGTATCGACCCTGACTTCCCGCAGGGTGTGTCTCTCCACCGCTGCAACGACCCCCGGAGTTTCCCATGAACGCGATCTCGAAGGCCCCGAAGAAGCAGTTCCGCAAGAACCGTGGTCAGGGCATGACCGAGTACATCATCATCGTTGCCCTGATCGCGATCGCCGCCATCGGCGTGATCACGCTGTTCGGTGACAACATCCGCCGCCTGTTCGGCGCCTCGGCCGCCGCGCTGGCCGGTGAGGACAACGTGCAGAACGACGGCCAGCTGTCCAACGACGCCCTGAACAAGAAGACCATGAAGTCCTTCGGTCAGAACAACACCTACTGAGCCGCTTCCCGGGCTTCTTCCGGGAGATGCCGACGCCCAAGAGGTGTCGGCGGCCCGGTGAATGGCAGGTCCCTCCAACTGGAAGGGCCTGCCATTCGTGTTTCAGGGGACTGAAGCTGTCATCGTGCGCGCCATGACCGTGTCGTCACCGGAGGTTGTCGCCGGGCTGCGCCGCCGGCTCTGGGTCTACCGGATGCTGGTGGTGGGGCTGTGTGTCGCGTTGTTCGGGCTCCTCTTGGGGCTGAGGCGCGCACTGACCCCGCTGCCGCCGCCTGACGTGGAGGTGACCGACGTCCGCGAGCGGATGGCGGCCCTGGAGAAGGCGCGGCCGGGCGTCTCGGATGTCTCGGAGACGTACTTCGCGTCGGACACGTCCAGCGTGCACCTGCACCTGATGGGACGGGGCCAGACGTGCCCCCTGCATATCCACCGCGCGCCCTTCGAGGCCACCCTCATCGTCGCGGGCGAGGCGCACGTGTGGCAGGTCTGGGGTGAGGAGGGGCGCCGGATGGAGCGGCGCGGAGTGCACGGGCCGGGCTGGCTCGTGGCCTCGGCACCCTTCACGGGGCACGAGTGGCGCAACCCCGATGAGGACCGGGTGCTGGGCAACCTGGTGTTCACCGTGCCGGGCTTCGACGGGAACCTCTACGTCTCGGCGGAGGACGCGCGGCTGTTGCGCGGCACGGCGCCCTTCGCCCAGGAGCCTCGCGAGGCACTCGCCGGGCTGCGGAGTCGAGGCGTGAAGCTGGAGGAGACGCCGCTGCCGGTGCTCCAGGGGCGCATGTCACGCGTGCTGCTGGACGGTGGGGAGTGGGCGGTGAAGGCGACGCCCGGCTCGCCGGTGGTGGCCTACGTGGCGGCGGGACGGGGCATCGCGGAGGCGCCGGAGTCCCGGCCGTTGCGAGAAGGCCAGCTCTGGGTGCTGCGCCGGGATGCGCGGGTGCGCTCGGAGGAGGGCTCACCCGTGGCGCTGTATGTGTTTCACCCGCCGCCGGAAGCGGTCGCGGGGCGCTGAGGCGTTCCGGGGGCTTCGGGCGTGCGCTCCCGGGCCCAGAGGACCCAGCCGTTCGCCTTCGCCAGCTCGCGCCAGCCGCCCCGCGCCCGGAGGTGATCCAACAGCAGGTTGCCCGGGTTCTCCGTGTCCCAGACGACGTAGTCCGGATCATAGGCCTCCAGCGCCTGCTCCCAGCCGGGCTCGGACCACACGAGTCGCGCATAGGCCTGGTGGATGGCCGCGGGGAACGGATCATTCCGGCTGTCGATGTAGACCTTGTACGGGGCTCCCGCGAAGTAGGAGATGGGGCCGCCCATGATGAAGCGGTTGAGCACGCGGCCGGGGGGCTGTTGTCTCAGCGTCTGGAGCACGGGCAGGGGAATGCTGGGGTGCGTGCCCTTCTCCACGGGGCGGGGCGCGCCCGCATTCAGCGCGAACAGGCCGGCCAGCAGGACAGTGGGCCACAGCGCCAGGGACGTTCCGGTGCTCCAGGAGGCCAGGGGGCGCTCCAGCCAGGACAGGAAGCGGGGGAGGGCGGGCGCGTCGCTGGTGCGCGCGTGCTCCACCAGGGTGAGGGCGAGCAGCACGGACGCGAACGGCGCGTGGCGCTGCACCTTCAGCGCGGCGATGCCCAGCACGAGCGTGGGCAGGAGGGCCGCGGCGCGCCGCATGCGGGCCCGGCCGATGACGAAGAGGCACGCACCGAAGAGGAGGAGGTAGACCCAGCTCCAGCCCGCATCCAGGTCCAGCGGGCGCCACTCATTGATGTTCTGGGTGGAGGCGAGCAGCGAGTGCTGGAGCGGATACAGGTAGATGCGAGGGCCGTCCGGAGACAGGCCCGCGACGAGGAACATCGCGAGCGCCGCCACGAGCGCGGCCCCGCAGCGCCGGAGCGACGCGGGCGTGCGGTCATCCAGGGCCGTGCCCATCGCGGTGGACCCGAGCAGCGCCGGGCCCAAAAGCCAGCTGCCGTGCAGGTTGGCCCAGGCGAGTCCCAGGAGCGGGAAGGCCCAGAGCACCCGCGTATTTCCCTGGCGCCAGGCCTGGACGCCCAGGGCGGCGACGGCGAAGAGCAGGTGTCCCAGATGGAAGGGACGCTCCTGGATCCAGGTGGAGGCCTGGACGCCCGAAATCAATCCCAGACAGGCGAGGACGAGGAGGTGGGACGGTTGGGCATCCGCGCGCCGCAGGGCGACCCAGAGCAGGAGCACGTTGGCCGCCACGAGCGTGGCGACGAGGAGCGCGGGACCGGCGGCGCCCAGGACTTTGATGAGCAGGACGCAGAGCACGCCGAAGCCCCACTCGTGGGGCACCCAGCCCGCGGTGCCCGTGACACTGAAGGGGTCCACGGGGTTGAAGCCGTGCTCCAGCACGTAGCGGCCGCCCGCCAGGTGGAAGAACAGGTCGTAGTTGCGAAGGGGAAGAGACCCCAGCCAGAGGATGAGCCCCAGCGTGAACAGGGCCACGGGGGCGGGCAGGAGGGCGCGGAGCCGCATGGTGTTCGGG
>NZ_RAWC01000151.1:0-21423 GCF_003611685.1 Corallococcus sp. CA049B
GGGGCCGGCTGCGCCACGGGAGCGGCGGCGGGCTTCGGCTCCGGCTTCTCGTGCGACTGAAGCATCTTGCCGTTGTCCGCGGCGATGCGGCGGTACCACGCGTCCGGGTAGCGCGGGTGGCCCACCTTGCCCGTGTTGTCGCGCACGTTGCCGTCGATGTACTTCACGAGCAGCTGCTCGCCCAGCTTTCGCCAGCGCGCGTGCACCTTGTCGCCCTGCTGCAGGGAGTACTCGGTGAGGTACTGGCGGGCCTGCTCCGGCGTCCGCTTGTAGAGCACCTGCGCGATGCTCTCGATGTTGGCCTGGTCCGCCAGGAACTGGCCCTCCAGGTCCCCCTGCGCCTTCTGCACGTCCACGATCATGTCGCTCCAGCGCCCGTAGGCCTGGTTCGACACCCAGTTGAAGACCCAGAAGGACGAGTCCCAGGAGAACTCGCCGCGGCTGGCCACGCCCTGCGCGAAGTTCTTCGGCACCTGCCGGATGCCCGCGTACATGGGCGTGTAGACGGTGGTGAAGGTGTCATCCACGCCGAACCAGAGGACTCCGCCAATGGCGTCCGGCAGCGTGGAGCGCATCTGCGCGACGAAGGAGAAGCCCGTCTGCTGCGTGGAGATGGCGCGCTCGTGCACGTAGCTCTTGCCGTCCACGTCCCACGTCATGGGGCGCCAGCGGTAGGGCACCGCGTAGGGCCCCGCGCCCACGTCCCTGGACATGTCCAGCGGCGTGCCCTCGAAGTGGTCGCGCATGAGCGCCATGGCGTCCTGCACGGACACCTTCTTGTCCGGCTTCACCCACAGGGGCAGGCGCTTCGCCGTATCCGCGCCGTCCGCGTACTCCACGCCCAGCTTCAGGGACGGGGCCGCGCGGCGGAAGATGCTCCACACGCGCGACTCGCTGAAGCGCTGCCCGCCGAAGTCCAGCGGGTGGTACGTGTCCGCGAAGCTGAAGTCCTTGTCCGCGCCCTTGTACCAGCCCTTCGCGCGCGCAAAGGAGATGACGTCCGGCGAGTACAGCGTGGTGGCGCTGTCGTTGAGCGGGAACTGGCGGATGCGCGACTGGTTGGCGTGCGCGGAGATGTAGCCGTCCGGAAGCCTCCGGGCCACCCACACCGCGCCCTTCTGCCCCTCGCCCTTGCCAATCATCTCAAGGATCCACGCCTCCTTCGGGTCGGCGATGGAGAACGTCTCACCGGTGGAGGCGTAGCCGTACTCGGCGACCAGGTCCGTCATCACCTGGATGGCCTCACGCGCCGTCTTCGCGCGCTCCAGCGCGATGTAGATGAGCGAGCCGTAGTCGATGATGCCCGCGGGCCCCTCCAGCTCCTTGCGGCCCGTGAAGGTGGACTCGCTGATGGACAGCTGGTGCTCGTTCATGTTGCCCACCACCGAATAGGTGGCGGCCGGCTGCCTGATGCGCCCCAGGAACTTGCCGGTGTCCCACTCCATGACGTCGCGCATGGAGCCGGCCGCGTGGCGGCGGGCGGGCGTGTAGTACAGCTCGCCGTACAGCTCGTGCGCGTCCGCCGCGTAGGTGATGAACGTGGAGCCGTCCGTCGTGGCGCCCTTCGTCACCAGCATGCTGGTGCAGGCGTCCGCGACGACAGGGGCGACGAGCACCGCCGTCAGCGGCAGCGCGGTGAAGAGGGTCGAAGGGAATCGGTTCATGGCGGCGCAATCTAGCAGGACCTTCGCCCGCTGCCCGCCCGGACAGGTTGCCCGGCACCCGAGCGCCCGGGCCCCGGCCGCCCTGCCGCGAGACGCCATGCGAGAAGCCGATGGCCGCCGAGCCCCGCGCTACTTCCCGGCCCCGACGTTGGATGGCACCCGCCCCCCGGGGACGCTAGGGTTGCGTTTTCCTGCCCGGGTCCCTCCAAGGTCCCCGGGCGACCATTGGAGGAAGGCGTGACGGAGATCGTAGTGGGTCTGGTGGTGTTCTTCGTCCTCACGGTCGTGCTGGGGCCCGCCCTGTGGAGCTCCCGCATCTGGTGGAGCAAGGCGGACCGCGAGCAGGTGAAGGACAAGTACGGCCGCCCCCAGAAGGACCCGAAGGACGCCTAGGGAGCGGCCGGACCGCGGTGCCTGGAGGCTACTCGTCGCTCTGGCGCAGCGCCGCCAGCACGTGGAGGTCCTCCAGCGTGGTGGTGTCCTGCGAGGACTGCTTGCCCGCGGCCACGTCGCGCAGCAGCCGGCGCATGATCTTCCCGGAGCGCGTCTTGGGCAGCCCTTCCGCGAAGCGGATCTCATCCGGCCGCGCGATGGCGCCAATCTCCTTGCTCACGTGCACGGCCAGCTCCTTCTTGAGCGCGTCCGAGGGCGGGTTGCCTTGCTTGAGCGTCACGAAGGCCACGAGCGCCGTGCCCTTCAAGTCATCCGGGCGGCCCACCACGGCGGCCTCGGACACCTTCGGGTGCGCCACCAGCGCGCTCTCCACCTCCGCGGTGCCCAGGCGGTGGCCCGCCACGTTCACCACGTCGTCCACGCGCCCCATCAGCCACATGTAGCCGTCCGCGTCCGTGCGCGCGCCGTCGCCGGTGAAGTACATGCCGGGCAGCTCGCTGAAGTACGTGTTCACGTACCGCTCCGGGTCCCCGTACACGGTGCGCAGCATGGACGGCCAGGGCTTCGTCACGAAGAGCAGCCCGCCCTGCCCCTTGGGCACGCGCTTGCCTTCGCGGTCCAGGATCTCCGCGTGGATGCCGGGCAGCGGGAAGGTGGCGGAGCCGGGCTTGGTGGGCGTGGCGCCGGGCAGCGGTGAGACCATGATGCTGCCCGTCTCCGTCTGCCACCACGTGTCCACGACGGGGCAGCGCCCCCCGCCGATGACGTCGCGGTACCACATCCACGCTTCCGGGTTGATGGGCTCACCCACGCTGCCCAGCAGGCGCAGCGAGGAGAGGTTGTGTTTCTTCACCGGCTCGTCGCCCAGGCGCATGAAGGCGCGGATGGCGGTGGGCGCGGTGTAGAGGATGGTGGCCTTGTAGCGCTCGATGATGTCCCAGAAGCGGTCCGGCCCCGGCTGCGTGGGCGCGCCCTCGTAGATGATGGTGGTGACGCCGTTCATCAGCGGGCCGTAGACGACGTACGAGTGGCCCGTCACCCAGCCCACGTCCGCGGTGCACCAGTAGACGTCATCGTCGCGCAGGTCGAACACCCAGCGCGTGGTGAGCGACGCCATCACCGCATAGCCCGCCGTGGTGTGCAGCACGCCCTTGGGCTTCCCGGTGGAGCCGGACGTGTAGAGGATGAACAGCGGGTGTTCGCTCTCCACCCACTCCGGTTCGCAGACGTCGGACTGGGCCTTCACCAGCGCGTCCCAGGCCAGGAACCTCGGACCTTCGGGCAGCTTGCCGTCACCGGTGCGGGTGAGGACGACGACCTTCTCGATGCTGGGGGCGTTGGGGAGCGCGGCCTCCACGTTCTTCATCAGCGGCACCACCGCGCCCTTGCGCCAGCCGCCGTCCGCGGTGAGCAGCACCTTCGCGCCCGCGTCCCTCATGCGGTCCTGGAGCGCTTCAGCGGAGAAGCCGCCGAACACCACCGAGTGCACCGCGCCCAGCCGCGCGCACGCCAGCATCGCGACGGCGGCCTCCGGCACCATGGGCAGGTAGATGCCCACGCGGTCGCCCTTCTTCACGCCCAGCGACTTGAGGCCGTTGGCCAGCCGGTTCACCTGCTGGGACAGCTCTCCGTAGGTGATGCTCCGGCGGTCGCCCGGCTCGCCCTCGAAGAGGATGGCGGGCTTGTCCTTCAGCTTCGGCAGGTGCCGGTCCAGACAGTTGTAGGCGAGGTTGGTCTTCCCCTCGACGAACCAGCGCGCGTGGGGCGGCTTCCAGTCCAGCACCGTCTGGAAGGGGACCTTCCAATAGAGTTCCTCGCGGGCGCGGTCGCCCCAGTACTTATCCGGATCCTTCGCGGCTTCGTCCCACAGCCGCTGATAGTCCTGCATGCCGCGGATGTGGGCCCGCCGGGAGAAGTCCTCGGGCGGGGGGAAGACGCGGGACTCGGTCAGGACCGAGACGATTGCGTGAGGGTCTGCCATGGGCGTTCCTCCAGCTTCGGCGTGGGAACAGCCCTCCTGTTGTAGGAAGCCCCCTGCGCTATCTCAAGGGTTCCCTTCGCAGCGGGTGTTCCCCTGAACGCCGTCGAAGCGGAGCCACAGCTCGCAGGTGCAGGCGGTGTTGTTGTTGGCGTCGTAGGCCAGGCGCAGCTGGCCCTGGAACTCGGTGTCGCACCGGGTGGTCGCGTCCAGGTGCACGCGGACCTGGTCGAGCAGGCACTCCGTGGCCCCATCGACGGTGGTGCTGACGTTGGTCACGCTGCCGTCGGCGGTGAAGGCCTCGCCGTCCTCCAGGAAGTAGCCGTCCAGCTGCATGTTCTGCACGCCGAAGTCCGCGCGCACCACGCGTCCGGAGATTTGAAGGCTCAGCTGGAGGTTGCCCTGGAACTTCTCCAGCAGGTCGCAGTCGTCGCGCAGCGTCTCCGTGGGGATGAGCTCGTACACGCCCTCGTTCTGGCTGTAGGGCAGGCAGCCTGCCAGGGAGGAGGCCAGGAGGGCGGTGAGGCTGAGGCGTCGCAGGGTAGACACGGCACGCACCATCGCCCACGGGAGGCATCCGGAACGGGCGCTCGCCTGGGGGCTTTGGGTAGAGTGCGACGCCATGCCTGAATACCGCAACCCCAAACCCACCGTGGACTGCATCATCGAATTGGCCGGCGAGCGCATCGTGCTCATCCGCCGCGCGAACCCGCCGGTGGGCTGGGCGCTGCCGGGCGGCTTCGTGGACGAGGGCGAGCCCCTGGACAAGGCGGCCATCCGCGAGGCCAAGGAGGAGACGGGGCTGGACGTGACGCTGGAAGAGCAGTTCTTCAGCTATTCGGATCCGGCGAGGGACCCGCGCCTGCACACGATTTCGACGGTGTTCATCGCGAAGGCGACGGGCGAGCCGGTGGGCGCGGACGACGCGGCGGAGGCGAAGACGTTCGCCGTGGACGCGCTGCCCCAGGACCTGTGCTTCGACCACGGCACCATCCTGTCCGACTACCTGACGTACAAGCGCACCGGGAAGCGCCGCAAGCTGTAGGCGGGAAGGCGGGCCTCCACGGATGCACTACCTCTTCGTCCTCCTGGCGCTCGGAGCGCTGCTCATCGTCCATGAGCTGGGGCACCTGGTGGCCGCGCGCCTGTTGGGCGTGCGGGTGCCGCGCTTCACCGTGGGCTTCGGGCCGCCGCTCCTGTCGTTCCGGCTGGGCGGGACGCAGTTCGTGCTGGGCGCGGTGCCGCTGGGCGCGTCCGCGAACCTGCAGGGGATGAACCCGCACCGCTCCGCGGAGGAGGACACGTCCGGGTTCGGCACGCTGGGGCCGCTCAAGCGGATGGCCATCATCCTCGCGGGGCCGCTGGCGAACTACGCCGTGGCCCTGGGGCTGCTGTTCGCGCTGTACTCGTCGGGGACGCACGTGGTGGTGCCGCTGACGGTGGGCACGGTGCTGCCGGGTTCGGAGGCCGCGCGGGCGCAGCTGTTGCCCGGGGACAAGCTGGTCGCCGTGGCCGGCAAGCCGCTGGAGAGCTGGTCGGACTTCGTCGCGCGGGTGGCGGACGCCGTGGGCGGGCAGCTGGAGCTTTCGGTGGAGCGCCACGGCGAGCCGCGCAAGGTGACGGTGCGGCCCCGGGCCGACGAGCGCGGCGCGGGGCGCATCGGCGTGAGCCAGCAGTACGTGTTCCGCACGCACGCTCCTGGCGAGGCGTTCACCCAGTCGCTGGTGCACACCGGACGCGTGGCGTCCGAAGCGCTGTCCACGCTGGCGGCGATGGTGCGCGGGCCGGAGGTCGCGGGCAAGGCCGGGCCGGGCGCGCTGATGCGCCAGGAGTCGTCCGACGTCGCGTCGTCCACCGCGTCCGGGGCGGATGCGCTGGTGCGCGCGTTGGTGGCGGCCTCCGTGGCGCTGGCGATGCTGACGCTGGTGCCGGTGCCGGGGCTGGATGGCGGCCGGGTGCTGCTGCTCGCCATCGAGGCGGTGGGCGGCCGGCGCATTCCTCCGCGCGTGGAGACGGTGGCGCAGACGGCCGGGTTCCTCTTCCTGTCCATTGGCATCGTGGCCACCGCGGGCGCGGAGATCCGCCGCGCGCTGCCGTCCCGGGAGGCTCCGTCCCGTGCCGCACCCGTCGCCACGCCGGCTCCCGTCGTGCTGGATGCGGGCGTCGTCGCGGTGGCGAGCCCCGCGCCGGTGGCGCCGAAGCCAGATGCGGGCACGGTCATGTCCGTCACCGCGCAGCCGGATGCGGGGACCTCCACGTCCGCCGTCGTGTCTCTGGACGCGGGGACGTCCGCGCAGCCGGCGCGCGTCGTGACGCCTTCGCCTCCCTGAGGCGTCCGCCCGCCTGCTCTGCTGGCCTCCCGCCTGGGAGCGGAGCCTCTGTTGGATGTCGGGTGCCGCACGGCTGCAATCCACCTCGGTGATTGCACGTCCGCGGGTGCGCCAATAGAAGCCCAGGGCTTCCTCCACCTCGCGCCGCCCTCCAGAGATCCGCATGCTCCAGCCCCCGTCCCCCGCCATCCCCCCTTCCGAGGAGCGCCACTTCGCGGGCGGCGGTGAGATGGGCGAGCTGGTCCGCGCGATGGACTGGTCCCGCACGCCGCTGGGCCCGTCATGTGACTGGCCCGTCAGCCTGAAGACGATGGTGGGCGTCGTCCTCCACAACCGGTTCCCCATGCTCATGTGGTGGGGCCCGGAGATGATCCAGGTCTACAACGACGCGTACCGTCCGGTGCTGGGCCTCAAGCACCCCGGCTCCCTGGGCGCGCCGGGTGAGAAGATCTGGCCGGAGATCTGGGACGTCGTGGGCCCCATGGCCCGGGGCGTGCTCAACGGTGGGCCCGCCACCTGGAGCGAGAACCTGGCGCTGTTCATCAACAGCCGGGGGTTCGTCGAGGAGACGTTCCACACGTTCTCGTACAGCCCCATCCCCGATGAGCAGGGCGGCGTGGGCGGCGTGCTCGTCACCGTGCGGGAGACGACGCAGGAGGTGCAGCACAGCCGGCAGCTGCGCATGCTGCGCGACATGGCGTCCCGCTCCGCCGACGCGAAGTCCCCGGAGCAGGCGTGCCACACCAGCCTGGACGTGCTCGCGGGCAACGACCTGGACCTGCCGTTCTGCCTGCTCTACCTGCTGGACGCGAACGGTGACACCGCGCGCCTCGCGGGCAGCAGCCGGTTGCCCGACACCGTCCTGGCCACGCTGCCCGAGCAGCAGCCCCTCTGCGCGGAATCCGGCACCGGCTGGCCCTTCGCCGAGGCCTTGCGCACCGGCGAGGACGTCGTCGTGAAGGACCTGGGGCAGCGCATCCACGGTCTGCCCGGAGGCCGCTGGAACAAGCCGCCGTCGCTCGCCGTGGTGCGCGCCCTGACGCGGCCCGGCCAGTCGCGGCCGTCCGGCTTCATCGTGGGCGGCGTCAGTCCCCGGCGGCTGCTGGACGCGAGCTACCACGCCTTCTTCCAGGCCACCGCGGAGCAGGTCGCCGCGTCGGTCGCCAACGCGCGCGCCTATCAGGAGGAGCGTCAGCGCGCGGAGGAGCTCGCCGCGCTGGACCGCGCGAAGACGGCCTTCTTCAGCAACATCAGCCATGAGCTGCGCACGCCGCTCACGCTGCTGCTGGGGCCCACCGAGGACGCGCTCGCAAGCCCCGAGCGCACGCTCCAGGGCGACTCGCTGGAGACGGTGCACCGCAACGCCGTGCGCCTGCGCAAGCTGGTCAACACGCTGCTGGACTTCGCGCGCATCGAGGCCGGGCGGGTGCGCGCCGCCTATGAGCCCACCGACCTGGCCGCCCTCACCGCCGGACTCGCCAGCGCCTTCCGCTCCGCCATCGAGCGCGCGGGCCTGGTGCTCGACGTGGACTGTCCGGCCCTGCCAGAGCCGGCCTGGGTGGACCACGAGATGTGGGAGAAGATCGTCCTCAACCTCGTCTCCAACGCGCTGAAGTTCACCTTCACCGGCACCATCACCGTGGCGCAGGCGCTGAAGGACGGGCACATCGAGCTGCGCGTCACCGACACCGGCACCGGCATCCCCGCGCACGAGCTGCCCCGCCTCTTCGAGCGCTTCCACCGCGTCCACGGCGCCCGCGCGCGCTCCCACGAAGGCTCCGGCATCGGCCTGGCGCTGGTGCACGATCTGGTGCGGCTGCACGGCGGGACCCTCACCGTCCAGAGCGAGCTGGACCGCGGCACCACCTTCACCGTGCGCATCCCCGCGGGCTTCGCGCACCTGCCGCCAGAGCACATGACGTCCGCGAAGAGCCAGCGCCCGCTGCCCGCGGGCGCGGCCCCCTACGTGCGCGACGCCCTGGGCTGGCTGACGGACGTGCCGCCCCCGCCGGAAGAGGACGGCGGGACGCCCCCGGCCCTCGCCCCGGCCTCGCTGGGGCTGGAGGAGCGCGGGCGCGTGCTGCTCGCGGACGACAACGCGGACATGCGCGCGTACGTGGGGCGGCTGCTGGACGCGCACTGGACGGTGGAGGCGGTGGCGGATGGCGAGGCCGCGCTCCAGGCCGCGCTCGCCCGGCCTCCGGACCTCATCCTGTCCGACGTGATGATGCCCGGGATGGACGGCTTCGCGCTGCTCCAGGCCCTGCGCGCCGACGAGCGCACCCGCACGGTGCCCGTCATCCTGCTGTCCGCCCGCGCGGGCGAGGAGGCCCAGGAGGAGGGGCTCACCGCGGGCGCGGATGACTACCTGGTGAAGCCCTTCTCCACGCGCGACCTGCTCTCGCGCGTCACCGCGCAGCTCACCCGTTCCCGCCTGCGCAAGCTGGAGGCCGCGCACGGCGAGCGGCTGGCGCGCATCTTCCAGCACGCGCCCGTGGGCATCGCCATCCTGCGCGGCCCGGAGCACGTCTTCGAGTTCGCCAACGAGAACTACCTCAAGCTCATCGCGCACCGGAACGTGACGGGCAAGAGCATCCGCGAAGCCCTGCCGGACCTGGCGCACCAGGGCATCTACGAATTGCTGGACGGCGTCTACGCCACGGGCGAGCCGCACATCGGCCGCTCGCTGCGCGTCGTCTTCAACGACGGCCCCAACCAGTCCGCGCGCGAGGTGTTCTCCGACTTCGTCTACCAGCCCATGAGCGACGCGAAGGGCCAGGTGGAGTCCATCATCGTGGTCGCCTTCGACGTGACGGAGCTGGCCACCGCGCGCCGCGAGGCGGAGTCCGCCAACCGCGCCAAGGACGAGTTCCTCGCGATGCTCGGCCACGAGCTGCGCAACCCCCTGGCCCCCATCCTCACCGCGCTCCAGCTGATGCGCCTGAGGGGAGAAACGGCGGCGGAGCGCGAGCGGACGCTCATCGAGCGGCAGGTGACGCACCTGGTGCGCATGGTGGACGACCTGCTGGACGTCAGCCGCGTCACCCGGGGCAAGGTCACCCTCAAGCGCGAGCGCGTCACGCTCACCGACGTGGTGGCCAAGGCCCTCGAGCAGATCAGCCCGCTCATCGACCAGCGCCAGCACACGCTGGAGGTGGACCTGCCCGACCGCGGCATGGACCTGAACGGCGACCCCACGCGCCTGGCGCAGGTGTTCGCCAACCTGCTCACCAACGCCGCCAAGTACACGGAGCCCGGCGGCTTCCTGGCCGTGACGGGCACGCGCGAAGGCCGGGAGCTCGTCGTCACCGTGCGCGACACCGGCGTGGGCATCGATCCGGAGATGCTGCCGCGCGTGTTCGACCTCTTCGTCCAGGAGCATCAGGCCCTGGACCGCTCCCAGGGTGGATTGGGGCTGGGGCTCGCCATCGCGCGCAGCCTGGTGACGCTGCACGAAGGCGCCATCAGCGCGCACAGCGCGGGCCGGGGCCGCGGCAGCACCTTCACCGTGCGCCTGCCCGCGCTGGAGGCGGAAGCCCCCCCCGCGCTGCCCACGCCGCAGCCCGGCGCGCTCATCCCCCAGGAGCCCTCTTCCGTGAGCGCGCGCGTGCTCATCGTGGACGACAACCGGGACGCGGCGGACGTGCTGTCCGAGTCCCTGGAGTTCCTGGGCTGCACGACGCGCGTGGCCTACGACGGCCCCAGCGGCCTGGAGGCCGCGACGGAGTTCCGCCCCGAAATCGCGCTCCTGGACATCGGCCTGCCGGTGATGGACGGCTATGAGCTGGCCCGGCTCCTGCGCCAGCAGGAGGAGCCCCGCCTCCTCAAGCTGGTGGCGGTGACGGGGTACGGCCAGGAGTCCGACCGCCAGCGCTCCAAGGCCGCGGGCTTCGACGCGCACCTGGTGAAGCCGCTGCACTTCGAGACGCTGGAGGCGCTGCTCAAGGAGCTGACGGGCGCCTGAGGGGCAGGCCGCCCGTCGTCCAGGGGACGTCCGGCCCACGAAGCAAGGGCCGGGCGGCCGCCAAGGCCTTATGCTCCGGCCCCACATGCCCACGCCTTCCGCGACCTCCGCCTCCGTGGCGGACGGTGGACTCTTCTGCGAGCTGTACTGGGGCACCTCCCTGGCGGAGGCCTGGAGCTATGGCCCCGAGCTGGGCCAGGTCCACGCCGCGCCCGACGAGACGGCCCCCCTGCCCCTCTACGGCTTCACGCTGCCGGAGGAGCCCTTCCTCCTCGCCGAGCGCACCGCGAAGGGCTGGCGCATCCACGTGCCGCCGTCCGCGCGCGTGGAGAAGCGCCTCAAGGACAACGCCTTCCAGCCGGTGGGCCCCGACGAGCTGACGGGCGCGCCGGGCCGCACGGCGGTGGAGCTGCACGAGGGCATGACGCTGCGCCTCGTGGAGGGCGAGCTGAACCTGCTGGTGCAGCCGTCGGTGGTGAAGGAGCGCGCGGGCCGCTTCCTCGTGAAGGACGTGGCCTGGATCATCACGGTGGCCATCCTCTTCCTGAGCGCCCCCGTCGCCTTCCTCGTCATGGGGCCGGATCCCGCGCGCATGGCCGCGAACAACGCGCGAGCGCTGCAGGTGGCCCACGACAAGGAGGAGGCGCGCCGCAAGGCCATGGGCCTGGACCAGCCGCTCAAGCCGCTGACGGAGGCCGAGCGCGCCACCCAGCAGCAGGACGGCGGCGCGCGCGTCACCGTCCCGGCGAGCTTCGGCGTGCACTAAGGACGCCGGGCCCGGGCCTCAGGGCCCCAGTCCCACCCAGACCTCGCCGTCCTCGAAGAACTCCTTCTTCCAGATGGGCACGTCCTGCTTGAGCCGCTCGATGGCGTACTCACAGCCCAGGAAGGCCTCCTTGCGGTGCGCGGAGGCCGCGGCGATGACGACGGCCAGCTCGCCCGGCAGCAGCGTCCCCACGCGGTGCATGATGGCCAGCCGCGTCCCCGGCCACGTCCGCGCCACCTCGTCGCCAATCTCCGTGAGCTTCGCCTCCGCCATGGGCGCGTAGGCCTCGTACTCCAGCCGCAGCACGCGCCGGCCCTTCGTCTGGTCGCGCACGGCGCCGGAGAACGTCACCAGCCCGCCCGCCCCTGCGGAGGCCACCGCGTCCACGACCTCCGCCAGTTGGAGCGGCCGGCCCACCACGCAGAAGAGGCGCGGCGCCCCGCCGGCCACGGGCGGAATCAACGCCAGCTCCGCGTCCGGCGCCACCGGTGAGTCCAGCCCCACGAACTGCTGCTGCACCGCCACGCGCAGGTGCGGCAGCAGCGGCGCCAGCGGCGGGTGCTTCGCGGCGAGCAGCGCGAGCACGTCCGAGACGCGAGAGCCGGGCGGCACGTCCAGCGACTCGCGGGACAGGCCCGCGCGCTCGCGGGCCGCGGCGAAGTACAGCACGGTGACGGACATGGCCCTGCCTCCTGCTGGCGTGTCCCTAGCGCTCGCGCAGCACGACGCGGCCCTGGAGCCGCCCGCCGCCGTCCACCGGGGAGAAGTCGAGGAACCCGTACTCGAAGGGGGTGAACTTCTCCAGGAGCGCCGTCACGAAGAGCTGGCTCGCCAGGAGCTCTCCCGTGCCGACCCCCGGCACCGAGCGCACCTCGGCGAGGTCCGAGCGCAGCCGCCCCATGTCCACCATCAGCGACAGGTGGCCCGGCCCGAACGCCTCCGCGCCGAAGCGCGTGCGCAGCGTCGCGCCCACGTCCCCCAGCTCGCGGCCGGTGAGCACCTCGCCGGCCTCCAGCGTGGCGCGCTCCGGGGTGAGCGAGAGCGACACCGGCTGCTCCATGAGCCGCGTGCGGAAGCGCGTGGTGTCGCCCTGCGCCTCCTTCTGGAAGACGAGCCCGTTGTCCTGCAGCTGCTTCTGGATGAGCTGCTGCACCGGCTGCACGGCCGTAAGGCCCGCCTCCATCACCACCGTGCCCTTGGGCGCGGGGCGCCGGTCCCGGATGAAGCCGCGGAAGAAGGCCGCCGCGTCGAAGTAGACGAGCATCGCCACGTCCCCGCGCAGCGCCTTCAGGAGCGGCTCCGCGTCCAGCCCCTGCGCGCGCCAGCGCTCCAGCGTCCGCTGCCGCCGGGGCGACTCCGGCGAGCCGAACACCAGCCGCGCCAGCTCCTCCGGGGGCACCGACAGCTGCGCCGCCGCCACCGGCCCCACCGCCGCGCGTCCCAGCAGCCGCGACGCCGGCCCCCGCGCGCCGCCCAACAGCGGCCGGGACGAGGACAGGAAGCCGTCCAGCTCCGCCTGGTCCGCCTGCACCGCGAGCGCGCCGAAGAAGCCGCGCACCGGCATGTCCTCCTTCTCCGCCTCCGGCACCGGCGGCGCGGAGAAGAGGAACACGCTGCCGTCGCGCACCTTGCCGCGCAGCTCCGCCAGGAGCGCGTTCTCGGAGATGCCCGGCCCGGACAGCGCCTCCACCTGGCGGCGCACCAGCTCCACGTCCGGGGACTCCGCCACCGCGAGCGCCTTCACCGGCTCCCCGGGCTCCGGCGCGTCCGGCGAATCCGGCACCGCGAGGTACACGTAGCCCCGGTCCGCGAAGAGCAGCATGGCGTTGCCGCCGTCCACCGGCTCCACGCGCGCGCTGCCGTCCTCGCGGGGCAGCACCCGGTGGCCGGCGTCGCGCAGCTCGCGCGCCACGGCCGCGAGCGCCGCCCGCGAATCCGTCACGCCCAGGAGCGCCACCACGCCGTCGAAGTCCGGCAGCAGGAAGAAGCCGAAGCCCTCCTCGGGATCCACCTCCGAGGGACCGGGCCGCAGGCTGCGCAGCAGCAGCGGCACGAGCGGCGTGTCCGCCAGCGTCTGGCGCACGTTGCCCTTGCCCACCAGCCGCCCGTAGAAGTCCACCAGCCCTTCCAAGTTGCCGCGCAGGCGGGGCACCCACAACACGGTCTGCGCGTCCTCGGGCACCGCGCGGAGCACCGGACGCGGCACCACGGTGAGCACCACCCGGGCCAGCTCCTTGTCCCCGTCCAGCGCCCGCACGGTGTAGCGGCCGGCGGTGGCCCAGGCGTGGCGGACGCCCGGCACCGTCTGGGGCGGCGTGCCGTCCCCGAAGTCCCAGGTGAGGGAGGGCGCCTTCGGGGAGGTGGAGCCGAAGGCCTCCGGCACCCCCGCCTCCAGCGTGCGCTCCGGCCCCAGGTCCGGCCTCAGGTTCCGGCAGCCGGAGGCCCCCAGGCCCACGGCGGCCACGAGGAGGAGGAACGGAAGCGGGGACGGGTGCGCGCGCGGTCGGGAGGCCATGGGCCTTTCGGTTAGTAGTCCAACGCCAGACCGAACATCCAGCGCCGGCTGCCCAGGTTCAGGCCCTTGCCGCCGAAGTTGTTCACATCCGCATGCGTGTACTCGGCGAAGAGGTACGAGTGGTTCACGCCCAGGTCCGAGTCGAAGTCGCGCGCGAAGCGCGGCTCCAGCACGTCCAGGAGGAACGACACGCCGGCGGTGCCGCCCCAGCCCCACTTGCCGCCGCTGCCCTTCCCGCCCTCCACGACCTCCGTGGCGCTGCCCTTGGTCATCCACCACGGGGAGTAGATGAGCCCCAGCTTGGCGTAGGGCACCAGCGGGATGCCCCAGCGGAAGGCCGCGTAGTCGAACTTGTAGAAGGCGTTGAACTGGATGGGCAGCACCTTCAGCGCCGCCTTGTCCGCCGCCGCCGAGCCGTCATCCAGCTTCGCGTCCGCGTACTTCTCCCCATAGCCCAGGCCCAGGCCCAGGCCCGCCGTGCCGATGCCCTGGTAGAAGAAGCGCTGGAGCTCCCCCTCGACGAGCAGCAGCGACGCGTCACCGAAGGTGTCCTTGTACGGCGTCTTGCCGCCCAGGGCCTTCTCGGTGTCGATGCGCGGCTTGTAGCCGCCCGCGCGGAAGATGACCGCGCCGGTGCGCGGAGAGCGCGTGGGGATGGTCACCTCCTGCGCCACCGCCGGTACCGCCAAGAGAAGCGCCGCGACTCCCAGGCCCACAGCCCTGCTGCTCATGACACCTTCCTCCGAGACGACAACCAGATGCCCAGCGCGGCCAGCACCGCGCCACCCGCGATGCCGCCACCGGCCGCGGCACACCCGCCGCGCTCCTCGCCGCCAGCTTCGACATACGCATCAAACAAACCATTGCTCTTCACGGGCGTCGCATCCACCTGGGCGGACCCACCGCTCTCGTTGCCCGCGGCGTCGATGATGGTCGCCTGGAGCCGGTACGTCACGCCATTCGTGAGGCCGCTGACGACGACGTTGCCCTCGCCGGACGCCTTGGTGACGCGCGTCACCGGCCCCGTGGTGCCCTCCAGCGCCAGCGCGCCCACCAACCCCTGCCCGCCGTCCTCCGTGCCCGCGTCCACGTCCGTCCCGGCATCGGCGTCCGTGCCGGCATCCACCTCCGTCCCGGCGTCATCCGAGCCCGCCGTGGCCACCCTCGCCGCCTCCACCACGACGGTGGAGTTCGCCTCCGCGCCGTCCACCTGCACCGACAGCGCCGAGTCCCGGGCGATGACCTTGCCGATGCTGGGCGTGTTGGGCGGCTGCGGGTCGTACTTCACCACGAAGGGGGGGCTGCCCACGTTGGAGAAGGTCTCCTGGCAGTCCAACCCCAGGCTGCCGCCCAGCCGCCGCGCGGACGCGCACAGCTTGAAGGAGATCTCCGTGTCCTGGGTGTCGCACGTCGTCACGGAGCCCGCGTCCGAGCCGCCGCCGCGCGCGGCGAGCGCCTCCCCCACGGTGAAGTCCACGACGCCGTTCGTCGCCGTGTTGGCCGAGTCGATCGAAGCCAGGACCAGGTCCGTGGACGCGGGCCGCGTGCCGCAGGACCCCGTGGTCACGTAGATGTAGATCGAGTCCTCACAGGCGCTCCCGCTGCGCTGCCAGCTGAAGCGGCGCTCCTGGCCACATTCACTCTTGGGCACCGTGACGGTGTTGTTCGTGGCGGTGGAGGAGCTCGTGAACTGCACCGTGGGCCCCGTCTGGGCCACGGCCGTGGACGCGAAGAGCAGGAGGCCAATGAAGGGAAGGCGCATGGATGGGCTGGAAGCTAGCAAGGGCGGGGCCACCCTCAAGCCCCGTCCGGACGGCCTGTTTCCCAAGGAAGACCCCGGGTTCGCGCGCCAAACAGGCACGGTGCCCCCGGGGGCTTTGCCAAATTGTCAGGCGGGGCGTTCCGCCAGCTTGAGGCCCGCGTCCACCAGGTGGGCGGCGGCCCGGCCGGCGTTGTCCACGGACGCGAAGAGCGTCACCCACTCCGGGGCCTGGGGGAAGGCGCGCACCCGGCCCACGTGGACGGCCGGGTCGCTCATCACCAGCATGGGCATGGGGTAGATGCGCTCGCCGGGAGCATCCAGCACCTTGAGGGACGGGGACGTCTTCAGGGCGGCTCTCACCTGCTCCACGGGGCCCGGCTTCTTCAGCTGCACGTTCACGGTGAGGCCGTGGCCGTGGAAGGTGGGCACCTGCACGGCGGTGCCGGCCAGGACGGGCGTCTCGCCCAGGGCGGAGAACAGGCGCGCGGCCTCCAGCGTCCAGCCGCCCTCCTCTTCCGTCCACGGGCTGTTCACCATGAAGCCGCCCACCTGGGGCACCAGGTTGAAGCCCACGCGGTGAGGGAAGGCCTGCGGCTCCGGCTCGCGGCCGGAGAGGAGGTCCGCGGTCTGCTTCTCCAGCTCGGAGATGCCGCGCACGCCCGCGCTGGAGGCGCCCATCAGCGCCGTCACCTGCGCGCGCACCACGCCGAACGCACGGCGCAGCGGCTCCACCAGGTGCACGGTGGCGCTGGTGACGATGCCCGGCAGGCTCACCACCCGGCCCTTGAAGCTGAAGCCCGGCCCCAGGGCCTCCGTGTTGAAGCCCGGGAGGATGAGCGGCACGTTGCCGTCGCTCCGGAAGGCGCTGCTTGCGTCCACCACCCACGCGCCCGCGGCCTGCGCGGCCGGGGCCAGCGTGCGGGAGGCCTCCGCCGGCGTGGCCAGCAGGACGACGTGGATGCCCCGGAAGGCCTCCGCCGAGGCCCGCTCCACCTCCAGCGTGTCCTCGCCGTACTCCACCTCCAGGCCCTTGGAGCGCTCCGAGCCGAAGGCCCGCACCTGCTCCATGGGCACGTCGCGCGCGTACAGGTTCGCCAGCACCTCGCGGCCCACCACGCCCGTGGCGCCCACCACGGCAATCCGAAGGTTCTCTCTCATGACGGGCTCCTTTACGTCAGCGCCTCCGCCCACGCGAGCACGACGAAGCGCCCTGGAGGCGGAGTCCTCAGTCTTCCTTCAACCGCGCCGTGGGCGCGGGGCCCGGCAGCGGTGGGAACTTCGGGTTGCGCTCCGGTTCGGAGGCGCGGACGTAGTGCGGCTCCAGGGCGAAGAGCGCCTGTTGCGAATAGGCCTCCGGCAGCCTCGCCAGCCGCCCCACCTCCACCGCGGACGGGAAGGCCGGGCCGGACAACAGCCGGTGCGGCGCGACGCCGTGCTTCTCCAGCGCCTGGCGGTAGTCCGCGAGCGCCGGGCCCAGGGCCACGGCCTCCGGTCGGGCGGCCATGCGCTGCGCGACCTCTTCCGGCGACATGGCCGTCTCCGGCTCCAGCGCCTCCACGGCGAAGCCCACGCGGCGGTAGGCGCCCAGGTAGAGGTCGTCCTTGCGCGCCACGGCGAGGCAGAACAGGGGCACGCCCTCCGGCCCCTCCAGCGCCACCGCCGCCAGCGACGACGCGCCGGCCACCTTGAGGCCCGT
This sequence comes from Corallococcus sp. CA049B, assembly GCF_003611685.1. Taxonomy (NCBI): domain Bacteria; kingdom Pseudomonadati; phylum Myxococcota; class Myxococcia; order Myxococcales; family Myxococcaceae; genus Corallococcus; species Corallococcus sp. CA049B. The sequence continues at coordinate 17,069 of NZ_RAWC01000151.1, forward strand.
GGCGTACGCCAGCGCCTTCACCGTGGCCAGGCCGATGCGCAGGCCGGTGAATGAGCCCGGCCCCAGGCCCACCGCCAGCCCCTCCAGGTCCTTCAGCTTCAGGCCGTGGCGCTGGAGCAGGTCCCCGACGACGCCGGGCAGCGCCTCGCTCTGCTTGTCCGGCGGCGGCACCACCACGTGCTCCACGGCGCGCACGGCGTCCCCCTGGCGTTCCACCAGGGCAAGCGACAGCGTCAGCGTGGAGGTGTCCAGCGCGAGCAACACAGGCGACATCCCTTCTTTCGGTTCAAGGCACTCAGGCCGGAACGGCCCAGAACTCCACCGGCACCCGCGACACGCGGTCACTCGCGCACCGGTACAGCCGCACGCGCGCCAGGCCCTTGTCCAGCATGCCCAGGTGCTTCGCCGCGGCCTTCGACACGTCGATGATGCGTCCGTCCACGAAGGGGCCGCGGTCGTTGACGCGCACCTCCACCTCGCGGCCGTTCTCCATGTTCATCACCTTCACGCACGACCCGAAGCGCGCCGTGCGGTGCGCCGCGGTGAGGGCGTTCTGGTTGAACTTCTCCCCGCTGGCGGTGGGCCGGCCGTGGAGGCCGGGACCGTAGAAGGACGCGATGCCCTCTCCCAGGTAGTTGCGCGGCATCTTCTCCCGGCGCGTCACCTTCGCGCCTTCGTTCCCCCCGGAAGAGGTCTCCGGCGGCTGGGGCTTCGCCGCGCGCTGCGCGCAGCCAGCGAACAATCCCATCCCCAAGAGCAGGAGCGCGGTCCGTCCTCGCATCATCACCTCGTTAGCGGGTCACGTCGTTGGTCACGGCCAGCAGCATGAGCAGGATGAGCAGCGCCAGTCCCACCATGTTCGCCACCTCGCGCACGCGCACGGGGATGGGGCGGCGGCGGATGCCCTCCCACGCGGCGGACAGCAGGTGGAAGCCGTCCAGCACCGGGATGGGCAAGAGGTTCATCACGCCCAGGTTGATGGAGATGATCGCCATCAGGTTGAGGAAGCTGTCCAGGCCCTGCTCGGCGCTCTTGGCGGCCAGCTGGTACATCATGATGGGGCCGCCAATCGTGCTGGGCGACACCTTGCCCACGAACAGGCCGCCCAGCACCTGCACCATCTGCCCGACGATCTTGGGGACGATGAGCGCGGCCTCCTTGAAGGCGGCGGCCGGGCCCAGGTCGATGGTCACCTTCTCCACCGGCGGCAGGTCCGCGCTGCTGTAGCTCCACGGGCGCACGCCGAACACCAGCGGGGCGCTCGTCTGGCCGTAGTCGTCGCGCGTCTTGAGCGGCGCCTGCGCCAGCTGCTCGGTGCGCTCGCCCTTTGCCCCGCGCCAGGTGAGCGTGAAGGGCTGGGCCTGCAGGCCGTTGAGCACCGTCGCCAGCTTGTTGAAGGACTTCAGCGGCGTGCCGTTGATGGCGACGATGCGGTCGCCCGGCACGATGCCCGCGCCTTCCGCCACGCTGCCCGTGGCCACGCTCGCCACGTAGAGGTCCACGGCCTCCGCGCCCAGCGCCGCCGCGCCCTCGCCGGGCTGACGCGGCAGGGACACCTTCACCACCTCCGGCACCCGGCCGGTGACGGCGCCCACGCCCACGGGCGCCAGGCGCGCCACGCTCAACGCCATGGGGGTGCCTTCCGGCACCTTGGCCACCTCGCGGTAGAGGGCGGCCTCGTCCTGCACGTGCACGCCGTTGACGGACAGCACGCGGTCGAAGCTCTTCAGGCCCGCGGCGGCCGCGGGGGACGTCGCCGGCACGCCCACCACCGGCGGCTGCGGATAGGGGCTCACGCCAATCATCCCGCGCTCGATGGTGTCCACCGGGGACACCTCCGAGCTCTTCTCCGGCGTCACCTCCACCACCTGCTGCTTCCCGTCGCGCTCCAGGGTGATGGGGACGGGGCGGTTGAACTTGCCGACGAACGCGTCGCGCATGTCGTCGAAGGTGCGGACCGGCTCGCCCTCCACGGACAGGATGCGGTCACCGGGGCGGACGCCCGCGGCGGCGGCGGCCATGTCCGGCGACACCATGCCCACGCGCGTGGACAGCGTCTCCTGGGGGCCCAGGAAGACGAAGAAGTAGACGAAGATGGGGAACAGCAGGTTGAAGGCCGGGCCCGCCAGGACGATGAGCCCGCGCTTCCAGGGCGGCTGCGCCAGGAAGCCGCGCGCGGCCTCTTCCGGCGGGAGCTCTTCGTGCGGAAGGTCTCCGGCCATCTTCACGAAGCCGCCCAGGGGCAACAGCGCCACCTGGTACTCCGTCTCACCCTTGGTGAAGCCGATGATCTTCGGGCCGAAGCCGATGGAGAACTTGAGGACCTTCACTCCGCAGGCCTTGGCCACGAGGAAGTGGCCAAGCTCATGCACCGTCACGAGCACGCCCAGCAGGAGGATGAAGAACCCGAGGTTCTGGAGCATGGCCGGAAGAGTAATCGCGCCCCCCGGGACGGACAACGCACAACGCAAGCCGCAAGGCGGGCGGCCAGGCGCGAAATCAGGCACTTACGGCAGCAGGTGCCTCACGAACTGCACATAGACGAACACCAGCGGCGCGTTGAAGATGAGCGCGTCGATGCGATCCAGCACGCCGCCGTGTCCGGGAATGAGCTTTCCGGAGTCCTTCACGCCGTAGGCGCGCTTGAGCATGGACTCGCAGAGGTCACCCACGGGGCCCAGCAGGCCCCCCAGGATGCCCAGCACCACACAGTCCCACACGGTGAAGATGGGGAAGAAGCCGAGCTTGGCGACGAACATGCCCAGCACCGAGCCGACCATGCCGCCGAAGAAGCCCTCCCACGTCTTGTTCGGGCTCACCGCGGGGTAGAGCTTGTGCTTCCCCAGGAAGCGGCCGGCGAAGTACGCCAGCGTGTCGTTGGCCCAGGTGATGGTGAGCGCGCAGATGACCCACGCGTGCCCTTCCGGCAGGAGGCGCAGCGCGGACAGCGCGGTGAGGCCGATGGAGCCGTAGAGGAAGCCCGTGACGAGGTGCGCGGCCCGGGTGGGGGCCTCCGCGAGCGCGCCCCGGAACAGGTTGTAGATCCACGCGAAGAAGAAGAAGACGGACGTCAGCCAGAAGGCACCCTCGCCCGTGCGCGCGGCGTCCCGCAGCGGCAAGAGCGGCATCACGAAGGCGAAGGCCATGCCCACCCACGCGGCGGCGCCCAGGCGCTTCTGCGTGATGAGGTAGTACTCGCCGGCGCACACGGCCGCGGCACCCGCCAGGAGGATGGCGCTGTAATACCCGCCCAGGAACAGGAGCAGGAGCACCAGCGGCAGCAGGGTGATGCCTGTGACAACGCGGATGAGGAGGTTCTTGTTCTTCTCGTTCACGCCTTGGCCCGCTGGGGGGTGTCGTCCCGGTTGACCTGGGCGGACGTCAGCCCGAAGCGCCTCTCGCGGCCCTGGAACTGCGCCAGGCAGCGGAGGAACTCCTCGGTGCGGAAGTCAGGCCACAGGGCGTCGGTGAAGCACAGCTCGGCGTACGCCAGTTGCCAGAGCAGGAAGTTGGAGATGCGCTGCTCGCCGCTGGTGCGGACGATGAGGTCCACCGGCGGCAATCCCGCGGTCCACAGCCGGGACTCCAGGTCGTCCGCGTCCAGGTGCGCGGGGTCCAGCTCGCCGCGGGCCGCCGCCTGAGCCAGGTCGCGCGCGGCGCGCAGCAGCTCCTCGCGGCCGCCGTAGGAGAGCGCCAGGGTGAGCACCATGCCCGTGTTGTGGGCGGAGTCCGCCCTCAGGCGCTCCAGGGGCTCGCGGACGTAGCGGGGCAGCTTGTCCACCTCGCCGATGGCGTTGAGGCGGATGCCGTTGTCCAGGATCTCCGCGCGCTCGGACTCCAGGTACTCGCGCAGCAGGTCCATGAGGCCGGCGACCTCTTCCGGCGGGCGGGCCCAGTTCTGGGAGGAGAAGGCGTAGAGGGTGAGGGCCTGGACGCCGACGCGGCGGGCGGTGCGGGTGACCTCCCGGACGCTCACGCTGCCCTCGCGGTGTCCCTCCAGCCGGGGCTGTCCGCGAAGCTCCGCCCAGCGGCCGTTGCCATCCATGATGATGCCCACGTGGCGCGGAAGGGGCCGGGCCTTGACCTGGACCTCGAGGGCGGTGGGCAACACTGTGGGAGGGCGATCCATGAAGCCGCGCACCCTAGCGGCGGCGCCGCGTCGCGTCCACGGGCGCGTGGCTGCCCGGTCCCCCTCCCTGGGTGGTCGGTCGTCTGGCGGGGTTGAACGGTTCATGAGGGGACACGAGCCCGGCTAGAGTCGTCTTCCATGAAAACTCCTCATGGGTGTCCCTCCTTCCGGGTGCTCGGCGGGCTGCTCGGGTTCTGGGTGTTGGGGGTGGGGCCGGCCTTCGGGC
>NZ_RAWC01000152.1:0-21373 GCF_003611685.1 Corallococcus sp. CA049B
TCGCCCCATGCCGGCGACCATCTCCTCAAGGTAGGCGCCCAGTGCCTCGTCCAGCTTCTTGAGCTGCGCGGGTGTCATCCCGACCGTAGATCACGCCTGCCACCCGCCTTCAAGTGACCGGGTAGTATTAAGGGCGCAGTAGAGAACGCCAAGGAGCGAGTGGCTCGGAACTACAAAGCGGCCGTGCCGCAGTACCACAAGGGGCGCGTTCAGCTTCTGCTGCCGTTGTGCATGACGGCGCCTGGTAAAGCGGATCTCGCCATTGTCGTCGAACGACTTGACGGCTTCTACCGTGCGGCGACGTGCCTGACGTTCGATATGGCGTACAGCAACGCACGGCTGCTGGCCCGGCCGGACCAGGACTGGCTGCACCCGTAGCAAACCGGGTGGGGCTTCCCTATTGGTTGGAATCAGAGACAGCCCCTCACTTCCCGTGAGGGGCTCCCTCCCGGCGGTGATTGATCAGTGCTCCGCTTCCACCGGCTTCACACCGCCGTCCGGCTGCTGCTGGGCCACGGGCGGGGTGGTGCGATGGATGACCGGCGGTGAGGCGTTGAGCGCTCCCACCCAGAGCCGGCCGTGGAAGCCCGTGTCGCTGGGCTTGTCGAACAGGGCCACCTTGCGCGGCGTGCCCGGCTCCTGGCGCAGCTCCGCGGTCGGGCTGAGCGCGAAGACGTTGCAGTCCACCTGCTCCCAGACGTTGAACCGGCAGGAGAACTGCGAACCTCGCGCGAAGCCCACCTCCAGCGCCTTCACCGGCGACGCGGGCAGCGCCTTCGTCAGCCGCCAGCCCAGCGGCTCGAAGTCCTTGTTCCAGCTCACCGGCTTCGTGCGCACGTGCACGTCACCCGCGAGCGCCAAGAGCCACGTGTCCGGATTCGCCTGGCGGTACGCGATGAGGTTCTTCGCCATCTCCGCCTCGCGCGCGTTGCCGGAGGCGTTGTTCGAATCGAACGCCAGCACCGTCACCGCGTTCCCCTGCGCGCGCAGCCTCCGGGCCTGCTCGATGAGGCGGAGCAGGGCGCCGCTGCTGCGGCCGTCCTGGTACACGCGGCGCCAGAACGAGCTCACCACCAAGAGCCGCTCCAGGTCCGGACCGTGGCCTGCGCTGGCCAGGTACTCGTCCAGCGCGCCCTGGTCCTCCGACGGCATCGACAGCGCCAGCGCCACCGACAGCTTCTTCTCCACCGCGTCGCACAGCATCCGCATGGCGATCTCCGGAAGCTCACGCGTGCCCAGCGGATCTCCCACCAGCACCGTGTTCCCGGCCGTGAGCAGTGGCTCCACGCCCTGCAGCGGCTCGCCGCACTTCACCGGCGGCGTCTGGGCCGCGTCGTCATCCCAGCCCTCCACCTGCACGGCGCGCACGGGCGCGTTCGTCCTGCCACCCACCAGCTCCAGCGACGGCACCATCTCCAGCCTCGCCAGCAGCTTGCGCTCCAGGGGCAGGTCGCGCGTGCCGCGCACCATCTTGAAGCCCTCCATGTCCGGCACGCCCTCGAACGTGAAGCGCTCGAACGTCTTCCGGGCGAGGTACTTCTCCTCGTCCTGGATGCGCTCGTTGAGCCACTTGGGCTTCGCCTCGATGATCGTGTCCTGCTCGCGGTAGCGCAGGCGGAAGACGCGGATGACCGACTGGCGCGGCCCCAGCGACGCGCCCTTCACGAAGTAGCGCTCGTAGGTGCGGTTGCCGGGCAGGTTCATCCCGGGCTCGTGCGCGGACGTGTAGAGTTCGTGGTGATCCGCGCGCTCGAAGACGTCGTAGCGCTGCTCCTCGAAGACGCGCCGCATGGTGAAGAGGGCCTCGTCCAGCGGGACCAGGTACACCGTCTCCTCGGTGGGGACCTCCTCGTCCTCCGGCGTGTCCGCATGGAGGTCCTTCGTCAGGCTCGCGCAGCCGCCGACGCACAACGACAGTCCCAGCAACCAGTGAAACCGCATGGCATGACCTCCGGCCCACCCGATGTGCTGCGATGTTGCTCGCGACGGGGGTGCGGCGTCCCGGCTCCCACGGCCGGGACGACGGAATTCAGTCTACCGGGAAACGCACGGCAAACACGTCTGTCAGGCAGGACGGGTGGGAGTGGCTCCCTGGCCCGTGAGCGAGCGGACGACATCCAGCGCGTGCTCGGCGTGCTTCTTCACCTGGATCTGCGAATCGAACGCGTAGCGGATGGTGCCGCCCTTGTCCGCGACGAACGTCACCCGCCCGGGCAGCAGCCCCAGGAAGTTGGTGCCTACCCCGAAGGCCTTGCGCGCCGCGCCATCCGGGTCGCTGAGGAGCCGGAAGGGGAGGCGGTACTTGGCGACGAACTTCTCGTGGGACTCCGCGGAGTCGCTGCTGATGCCCACCACGTCCGCGCCCGCGTCCGTGAAGTCCTGGTACTGATCCCGCAGGCTGCAGGCCTGGACGGTACATCCCGGGGAGTCATCCCTCGGGTAGAAGTAGATGACCAACGCCTTGTCACCCAGCAGGTCGCGCAGGCGCACCGGCGCGCCGCCCGTCCCATGCAGGGTGACATCCGGAACCGCATCCCCTTCTTTCAGCATCTTGGCCATGAAAGTCCCAATCCTCCCGGCGGGAGCATGGACCGCGCATGGCCTGACCCGCAAATCAATCGGGCTCCCGGGTTGCCCGGAATTCAAGGGCCTGGGCATTCTTTCAGGGCATGGATCCACGCGACCCGATGGACACCGAGGACTCCCGCCGGGGGCCCTCGCGCGCCGCCCCGGAGGGCCGGCTGTACCTGCTGCTCTTGCAGGGGAACACCTCCCGGGTGGTGCCGCTGCCCCGGGAGGGGGCGGTGGTGGTGGGCCGCGCGGTGGGCGCGGACGTGGTGGTGGAGGACGCGTCCGTGAGCCGCCAGCACGCGCGCGTGGCGGTGGCGGAGGGCGAGGTGTTCATCTCGGACCTGGGAAGCCACAACGGAGTGCGCGTCAACGGCGAGAGGGTGCAGGGCTCGCGGCCGCTGGACGGCGGCGACGTGGTGACGCTGGGCAACGTGACGCTGGTGCTCCACCGGGGCGAACGGCCCCCGCCGGAGCGGCGGGCGCTGGAAATGGATGGGCTGCGGGCCCGGCTCTCCGAGGAGCTGGACCGGGTGCGCGGCTCGGGGCTGGCGGTGAGCGTGCTGGCGCTGGAGGTGGAGTCCGCGCGGGTGCCGCAGGTGGAGCTGGTGCGGGCGCTCGACGGCGCGCTGCGGTTGATGGACGCGGTGGGTCAGGCGGGGAGCACGCTGATCGTGCTGCTGCCGGACCTGTCCGGCGAGGAGGCGGAAGCGGCGGCGGCGCACCTGGTGTCGGTGCTCACGCCGCTGGCCGGGCGGGTGCGCGCGGGGCTGGCGTCTGCGCCGGGGGACGGGATGCAGGGGGACGCGCTCCTGGGCGCGGCGAAGGCGGCGGCGCTGGGCGCGGAGCCGGGCGCGACGCAGGTCAGCGGGCCTTCGATGTACCGGCTGGCGCTGGGCGAGCGGTCCGTGGTGGTGGCGGACGCGGCGCTGACGCGGCTGTTCGAACTATTGCGCCGGCTGGCGGCGAGCCCGCTGCCGGTGCTCATCCATGGTGAGACGGGAGCGGGCAAGGAGAACGCGGCGTGGGCGGTGCATCACTGGTCGCCGCGCTCGGCGCAGCCGTTCGTGCCGCTCAACTGCGCGGCGCTGCCGGAGAGCCTGGTGGAGGCGGAGCTGTTCGGCCACGAGCGGGGCGCGTTCTCCGGCGCGGACCGGGCCCGGGCGGGCCTGCTGGAGCGCGCGAGCGGCGGGACGCTGTTCCTGGACGAGGTGGCGGAGCTGTCGCTGCCCATCCAAGCCAAGCTGCTGCGGGCGTTGGATCAGCAGGTGATCACGCGGCTGGGAGATTCACGCGAGCGGCCGGTGGATCTGCGCGTGGTGGCGGCCACGCACCGGGTGCTCGAGGACGAGGTGAAGGCCGGGCGCTTCCGGCAGGATCTGTTCTTCCGCCTGTCCGCGGCGGTGGTGGTGCTGCCGCCGCTGCGGCACCGGCCCCGCGAGCTGCCCCTGCTGGCGCGAGCATTCCTGGAGGAGGCCTGCGCGAGGGCGGGCCGTCCACCGCTGCACCTGTCCGCCGCGACCATGGAGGTGCTGGGAGCGCACGCGTGGCCGGGGAACGTGCGTGAGCTGAAGAACGCGGTGGAGTACGCCGTGGCCACGTCGCCGGGGCCGGTGGTGGAGCCGTCGCACCTGCCGGACTCCCTGCGGGCCGCGACGGAACCGGATCCGGAACCGGCGCGGGCGGAGGGCAGGGCGGAGACGCCGAGGGTGTTCCAGAACCTGGCGGAGGAGCTGCGGACGCTGGAGCGGCGGCGGATGATGGAGGCGCTGGAGGCGACGGGTGGGGTGCAGACGCGGGCGGCGCAGCTCATCGAGATGCCGCTGCGCACGTTCGCGTTCAAGCTGAAGCAGCACCGCATCACGCCCTCGCGAGGCCGCGGCCCGGCGGGTGGATGAAGAGCGAGCCGCTTCCAGCCTGGCAGCCCCCCGAGGCGTTCGGAGAGTACCGCCTGTTGCAGCCGCTGGGACGCGGCGCGATGGGCGAGGTCTACCTGGCGCACGACACGGTGCTGGACCGGCTGGTGGCGGTGAAGTTCATCGCGGGCGTCGCGCCGGATGAAGTGCAGCGCGAGCGCTTCCGCACGGAGGCGCGCGCGATTGCCCGGGTGCAGCATCCGAACGTGGTGGGCATCCACCGCGTGGGGGAGGTGAAGGACCGGCCCTATCTCGTCTCCGAGTTCCTGCGCGGGCAGAGCCTGGACCGGCTGCCCCGGCCGCTGCCGTGGACGCGCGTGCTGGAGCTTGGCGTCGGGCTGGCGAAGGGGCTGGCGGCGGCGCACCGGCAGGGCGTCCTGCACCGCGACCTCAAGCCCGCGAACGCGCTGCTCACCGAGGACGGACAGGTGAAGCTGCTCGACTTCGGCGTGGCGAAGCTGCTCGACGTGGCGATGGCCGTGCATCCGCCGGAGGCCCCGCGTGCCGTGCCGCTGGAAGGGGAGGCGACGGTGGATGTCCCGGGCACGGTGGACACATCACGGCGAACCGCGACCATCGCTGTGCCGGAGCCTTCCGCGAACACGGAGCGCTCCACTCCTGGCTCCCGCCCGCGCACCATGGACGTCGTGCAGCGGACCGTGACGTCGCTGCCCCTTCCGCCGGAGCAGCTCCTCGGGCCCGCGGAGCTGCTGTCCACGGGCCGCATCGGGACACCGCTCTACATGGCGCCCGAGGTCTGGCGCGGAGAACCGGCCACCGTCCGCAGCGATCTCTTCTCGCTGGGCGTGCTCCTCTACGAGCTGTGCGGCGGCCCGACCCCTGGACCGCTCGCGGAGACCCCGCCGCGGCCCCGCACCTTCGAACCGCTGGACGCCGCCGTCCCCGGCGTGGACGCCGCCTTCGCCGCGGTCCTCGCGCGCTGCCTCGCGCATGATCCGTTCGCGCGCTTCGAATCCGCGGACGCCCTGCGTGAAGCGCTGGAGTCCATCGCCTCACGCCGCGCCACCCCGGCACTCGCACCGCCGCGCCCACGGTGGCTGCGCGTCACCCGCGTGCTCGCGCTCCCCGGGCTCGCGGTGGCCATCCTCCTTGGCGGCGACTGGTGGGGCGATCGCTCCCGGCGCGTCGACGCGGAGCAGGCCATGGCCTCCGCCGCCGCCATCGTCGACGAAGGCCAGGCGCTGGACGCCCGCATCGAAGCCCTCCGCACGGAGGCCTTCACCGCGTTCGACACGGACCGCTTCACCGAAGCGCTGCCCCTCTGGGGCCAGGCCCTGGAGCTGGGCGCGAAGCAGGCCCGCCGCTATCAGGACGCCAGCGAGCTGCTCGAAGCCGCGCGGACGCGCGTGGGCCGGGGCACGAACCCCACCCTGGATCAGCGCGTCGCCGAGGTGCTCCTCCAGCGCATCCTCATCGCGGAGCGCGACCGCGACTTCCGGACGCGGACGGCCCTGACGCAGCACCTGGAAGCGCTGGATCCGAGCGGCACCACGAGCCGGAAGCTGACCGCCCCCGTCCGCATGGAGCTGGACAGCGATCCCCCGGGCGCCGCCATCCAGGTCGAGACCTTCGCGTCGCAACCCGGAGGCCCGCCGCGCTGGTCCGAGCCGAGGGCCTTCGACACGACGCCCATGACCTCCGGCCTCACGCTGGAGCCCGGCTCGCACCGCCTGACATTCACGCTCCCGGGGCGTCCGCCCGTCCGCTACCCGGTGCTGCTCACGCGCGGAGAGACCTTCCAGGCGAAGGTCTCCATCCCCGAGCACGTCCCGGACGGCTACGTCTACGTGCCCCCCGGCCGATTCCTCTATGGCAGCGGCAACGACGAGAGCGTCCGCCGCACACGCCCCATCCACCAGCTCGCCACCGGCGCCTTCCTCATCGCGCGGCACGAAGTCACCTACGCGGACTGGCTCGCCTGGCTGCGCGAGCTGCCCGCCTCCGAGCGCGACACGCGCAGGCCCCGGGGCACCAACTACTTCGGCACCATCGAGCTGCGGCCGGCGAAGGACGGAACCTGGACCTTCCACCTGGAACACGAGGGCGTCTCGTACCAGGCGAGGGAAGGGGAGCCACTGCGCTACCAGGACCGCACCCTGCGCGCCGAACAGGACTGGCGCCGCTTCCCCGTGTCCGGCATCTCCTGGGAGGACGCCCGCGCGTACATCGCCTGGCTGGACGCCACCGGCCGCGTGCCCCGGGCACGCCTGTGCACCGAGCTCGAATGGGAGCGCGCCGCCCGGGGCGCGGACGACCGCGACTATCCGCACGGCCCGACGCTGGCGCCGGACGACGCCAACTTCGACGCCACCTACGGCCGCAAGCCGGGCGCGTTCGGTCCGGACGCGGTGGGCTCGCATCCCGCGTCGGACAGCCCCTTTGGCGTGGCGGACCTGTCCGGCAACGTGTGGGAGTGGCTGGTGACGGACACGAACGGCGCGCCCGCGTACGGCGGAGGTTCGTTCTACCAGGACGCGCTCACCGCCCGCGCCGTCAACCACGGCACCGGCGAGCCGCGCACACGCTTCCCCTTCATCGGGATGCGCGTGTGCGCGTCCGTGCACTGACTCCGGCGTTCAGAGATCCCGCCCCGGCAGCTGGCCCACCGCGGGCAGGTAGCCCAGGTCGCGCACGAACGTGAAGCCACCGGGGTTCACAGTCGCCGTGGCGTAGACGCCCAGGGTCGGGTGCCTCCACAGCTTCAGCGGCCGGCGCTGTCCCTCGCGCTCCGGATCGACGGAGCTGTAGATGTAGCCCTCGATGGCCTGATCCCCCGCGAGCGGCCTGCGCGAATAGCCCGCCGCCAGCTCACAGTCGCTCCGGTCCGTGAGCAGCATGCGCCCGGTGGAGGTGCCGCACCGGTACAGCGCCTTGATGAACGGCTTCATCCGCGCCATCACGTCGTTGGGCAGCGAGGGGGACAGGATGGGCCCCTCCACCCGCACCGGCGAATGGCCCTTGGGCGCCGCGCTCCCCAGCCCCTCCATCGCCAGGACGAAGGCCCCCGGCAGCGCGCCGCCCGCGGATTCGCCCGGGATGCCCGTGACGGCGGTCGTCGTCACGTAGTCCGTGGAGTCCTTCTTGAACAGCACCAGCGCCCGGTCGATGAAGAGCGAATAGGACACCAGCATCCGCTGCGCCGTCCCGTGGAAGTCCAGTTCCTCGCACGTCTGCTTCGGCACCGGAATCTTGAGCGCCTGGTCCACGCAGGTGGCGTCCGCGACCAGCGTGTCCCAGCGCTTCTTGCCCAGGCACAACGGCCGAGCCAGGCCACAGGAGTCCATGGTCCACACCGCCTCCAGCGCGTAGCCGTCCGGCGCGAGCGTCGCCGGCAGGTGGCCGTCCTGGCTCAGCACGGCCGCGTTCTCCGGCCCCATGAACGCCAGCGGCGTCCCGTCCAGCGTGTTGCTGCGGCCCTCGCCGCAGTAGTCCGCCACCGCCATGCGCGTGCACAGCTGGTGGTACTCGCGCGCGACGGACTCCGGGTACTCCGTGGCCCAGGGCGGATAGCCCCAGTCGATGCACTTGGCGATGACGCCGCCGCCCACGAAGAACGGCTTGCTGGTGCTGCTCTCGTTCTTCGGCGCGCAGGCGAAGGTGAAGAAGTTCGGGTTCTCCAGCAGGTCCCCGGACGTGGACCACGCGTGCGGCACGGAGAGCGCGTAGCCGCTGCCGGTGGGGCACAGCGGCGTCGCCGTCTTGTCATCCGTGAAGGCCTGGACCCGGTACTCCCAGCGCGCCTTGCCGGCATTCACGTTGACGGAGTCGCACGCGGACGTCGGCGGCGTGATGTCCTCGTGACAGCGGACCGACTCGATGACGAGCTTCACCGTGCGGCCCTCGAACGGCGCGCGGAACACCGCCTTCTCCAGCGAGGGGCCCTCCAGGATCCGCATCACCGGAATGGGCGCCCCCTCCACGGTGCAGTACTGGGTCACCCGCAGCCTGCCCGCCGCGACCGTCGCCGTCGGCGGCCTGCAGGTGGCCTCCCCAGCGGCTTCGGGCACCTCCACCGACCGCAACGGCACGTTGATGAACTCGAAGCGCCCGGAGCCGTGCAGCTGCGTGCCCTGCGCGCTGTTGGACGGGGGTGGCTCCGCCCACGCGACAGCACCTCCCAGACACAGTGCCCCCAGCAGTCCCCGCTTCCACATCGTCATCGTCGCCACGTCCAATCTCCTTTTCGCCATGAGGGAAAGGCGTTCCACCGGGGGTTCTCGGCCGAAGGGGACCGCGGGTGTCTGCTTTGTGCGGAGCGTGCAAACCCTGCCGTGCATGCAAGGCTTGCCGTGCCACGCATGCGAGGAGCGTGTGCAAACCTTGCACGCTCCGAGCGCGGCGCGATGCGGCAGGCGATCCAGCTTCCGTGCCCCGGCGGCTTCGCCCAAGATGCATTTCCTTCCGAATTTCCCCCGCATTTTTCCGCAGAAGAGGAGGGGAGCATGGCCTTCCACCCCCGCGGCCTCGTGGCCGCGCTCGCGCTGTTCTCGCTGTCCGGTCCCGCGCTCGCGCAGGCCCCCGCCGCGCCACCCAAGCCGCCCGCGAGCCCCGAGGATGAGCGCGCCGCGTACCTCCGGTCGCACTTCACGAAGTACGAGGTGCGCATCCCCATGCGCGACGGCGTGAAGCTCTTCACGACGTTCTACGTGCCCAACGACGCGAGCCCCCAGAAGCGCTACCCGGTGCTGATGATGCGCACGCCGTACTCCATCGGGCCCTACGGAGCCGGCCGCTATCCCAAGACCCTGGGCCTGGCCAGCTTCGAGAAGGAGGGCTTCATCTTCGCCTTCCAGGACGTGCGCGGCCGGTACATGTCCGAGGGCGAGTTCGTCAACGTGCGCCCCCACCGCGCCACCAAGCGCGGCAAGGAGGTGGACGAGAGCAGCGACACGTACGACACCATCGACTGGCTGGTGAAGCGCGTGCCCCACAACAACGGCAAGGTGGGCATGTGGGGCGTGTCCTATCCGGGCTTCTACTCGTCCGCGGGCGCCATCGATTCGCACCCCGCGCTCAAGGCCGTGTCGCCGCAGGCGCCCATCGCGGATTGGTTCTGGGACGACATGCACCGGCATGGCGCCTTCAACCTGCAGCTGGCGTTCAGCTTCTTCTCCACCTTCGGCAAGCCCCGCCCCGCGCCCACCGACGACACCGAGTGGAAGCCCTTCGACTTCGGCACCCCGGACGCCTACCAGTTCTTCCTGGACCTGGGCCCGCTGTCCAACGCGGACGCGAAGCACTTCCGCGGCGACGTCGCCTTCTGGAAGGACTTCGTCGCGCACCCCAACTACGACGCCTTCTGGCAGTCGCGGAACCTGCTGCCGCACCTGAAGAACATCAAGGCCGCGGTGATGGTCGTGGGCGGCTGGTACGACACGGAGGACCTCTACGGGCCGCTGCGCACGTACGCCGCCATCGAGAAGCAGAACCCCGGCATCGCCAACACGCTGGTGATGGGCCCGTGGCCCCACGGCGGCTGGATGCGCGGGGACGGCGCGTCGCTGGGGGACGCGGACTTCGGCTTCCCCACCAGCGCCATGTACCAGGACCTGGTGCTGGCCTTCTTCAAGCAGCACCTGAAGGGCGGACCGGACGCGGCCGTGCCGGAGGCGCTCGTCTTCGAGGGCGGCGCCAACCGCTGGCGCCAGCTGGACGCCTGGCCGCCCAAGGGCACGAAGGAGACGCGCCTGTACTTCCAGCCCCAGGGCGCGCTGACGTTCCAGGCCCCCAAGGCGCCAGCGCCGTCGTTCGACGAATACGTGAGCGACCCGGCCAGGCCCGTGCCGTACACGCAGGACCTGAGCCCCGGCTGGTCCAAGACGTACATGACGGAGGATCAGCGCTTCGCCTCGCGCAGGCCGGACGTGCTCACGTACCAGACGGAGCCGCTGACCCAGGACCTCACGCTCGCGGGCCCGCTGGAGGCGGAGCTGTGGGTTTCCACGACGGGCAGTGACGCGGACTGGGTGGTGAAGCTGGTGGACGTGAACCCCGGGAAGGTGCCCGGCTGGACGAAGGAGCAGGAACACTCCGGCGAGCGCAACCGGGGCGCGCAGCAGACGCTGGTGCGCGGCGAGCCGTTCCGCGGCCGCTTCCGCGACAGCTACTCCCAGCCCAAGCCCTTCACGCCCAACGAGGTGACGAAGGTGCGCTTCGTCATCAACGACGTGTTCCACACCTTCCAGCGCGGCCACCGGCTGATGGTGCAGGTGCAGTCGAGCTGGTTCCCGTTCATCGACCGCAACCCGCAGACCTTCGTGCCCAACATCTTCGAGGCGAAGCCCACCGACTTCGTGCGCGCGATGCACCGGCTGCACCACACGGCGGCCCAGCCCAGTGCGTTGAAGGTGAACGTCCTGCCCGCGTTGGACGAGTAGATCCCCGGTCCGCTCGCGCGCGGTCTGCTAGGCTGCGCGCCCGCCACCACATGACGGGAGGGACATGACCGGTCACGACCGGCCCGACGCCGGGCGGGTGTTGCTCGACGGAGAGGTGGGGGAGGGGGGCGGCCACGTCCTCCGCTCCGCGCTGTCCCTGTCGCTCATCACCGGCCGTCCCTTCCAGCTCAGCGGGCTGCGCGAGCACCGCGACCCGCCGGGCCTGCGTCCCCATCACCTGGCCTACGTGCGCGGCGCGGAGGCGCTGAGCGGCGGCACCAGCGAGGGCGCCTCCGTGGGCTCCACGGAGCTGCGCTTCACCCCCGGCCCGGTGCGCGCGGGGGACTACCTGCTGGAGGCCGGCGCGTCCGGCAGCACGCCCCGGCTCTTCCAGTGCCTGGTGTATCCGCTGGCGCTCGCGGGCGGAGGACGGCTCACGCTGCGAGGCGCCACGCACCTGCGGGCCGGCCCCAGCTTCCACGCGCTCGCCGGCGCGTGGCAGTCGGTGGCGCGCGCGTACGGGCTGCCGGTGCAGCTGTCGCTCACCCACGCGGGCTTCCTCCCGGAGGGCGCGGGCGAGTTCACCGCGGAGGTGGGCGCCCCGGCCGAACCGCCCGTGCGCGTGGACCTGCCCGCGCGCGGCGTGCTGCGGGAGGTGCGGGTGATGTCCTTCGTGGGCGGGCTGCCCTTCGCGGTGGCGGAGCGTCAGTCCCGCGCCGCGGTGGCCGCGCTGCGCGAGCGGGGCATCCTGGCGGAGGCGGACAACCGGCCGCTGGCGGTGACGCGCTCGCAGGGCTCCGCGACGTTCGTGCTCGCGCAGTTCGAGCACACCGTGGCGGGCTTCACCTCGCTGGGCGAGCGGGGCCTGGACGCCGAAGGGGTGGGGCGCGAGGCGGCGGAGGCGCTGACCCGCTTCATGGAGACGGGCGGCGCGCTCGACGAACACCTGGCGGAACAGCTGCTCTTGCCGGCGGCGCTCCTGGCGTCGGGGAGGCTGGGGGCGGTGACGCCGGGGACCACGCGCTTCACCGCCGCGCGCATTACCGACGCGCTGACGGTCCAGGCGGAGGTGCTGCGCCGCTTCCTGCCGGTGCACATCCAGGTGGAGCCGGGCGGGAGCGTGGAGATCCGCCCGGCCTGAGGGTGAGGCTTAAGCCTCGTCCTCGGTGGCGTTGCCGCGGGCGCCGAAGGTGTTGGCGTCCGACATCTCGCGCACGGTGCCGCGGTAGGCGCGGATGGCGAAGGGCGCGGCGACCAGGAAGACGATGCCCACGAGGCCAATGGCCATCCAGGGGACGGGCGTCTCCTTGATCTGCACGTCCTTGCCGTAACCGTTGAGGTTGTTGCCCATGGCGCGCGCCTTGGCGGCGTCCTTCTCCTCCTGGGTCAACTCCTTGCGGTTCTGGAACTCCTGGGGCTGCCGGCGCTGGGGCTGCGCCAGGACAGCGCCGCCCCAGACAAGGGCGAGGACGAGGACAAGCCGGGGGAGGGAGGGGGAGGGCATGGGCCTTCAGCCTAACAGAGCCTCCCGGCGCGGGTGAACAGGGGTTGCTTCGCCCGGCGCGGGGCGTTACGCGCGCGGCATGCTCCGCCTTCCCTTCCTCCTCCTGACGAACCTCCTCCTGGGGCTGCGGCTGCTCCTGGGCCTGCCCTTTCGTCTGATGGCGGCGCGCAAAAGACCCACGTGGATCCGCTTCCGGCTCTCAGGAGAGCTCCCGTACCGCCCACGCCCCGTGCAACGCTTCCGTTTCGGCGGCGCCGCGGCGGAGCCCGCCACGGTGACCTCACTGGAAGCGTTGGGCCGCGCACTCAAGGTGCTGGCCGCGGATCCCAAGGTCGAGGGCATCCTCCTGGAGCTGGAGGGGCTGGCCATCCCGGACGCCAGGCGCGAGGCCCTGCGCGCCCTGCTGTCGGACTTCCAGGCCGCCGGCAAGCGGGTGGTGTCCTGGGCGGTGATGGTGGACACGGACGCCTACCCTGTCCTAGGCGCGGCGGACGAGGTGCTGCTCGCCCCCATGGGCCGGGTGGAGCTGGTGGGCTACGCCGCCGAGGCCACGGTGCTGGGCGAGGCCTTCAGCCGGGTGGGCATCCACGCGCACTTCGCGCGGCGCGGTGACTACAAGACGGCGCCGGAGCTCTTCACGGACGGCAAGGTGTCCGACATCCAGCGCCAGACGCTGGAGTCCTTCCTGGACGAGCGCTACGCCGTGCTGGTGGGGGCCATCTCCAGCGACCGGGGCAAGACGCCGGAGGAGGCGCGGGCGATCATCGACTCCGGGCCCTACAGCGCGAAGCGGGCGCTGGAGGCGGGGCTGGTGGACGGGCTGGTCCACGAGGCGGACCTGGGCGCGCACCTGGGCCTGGAGGCGAAGAAGGACGAGGAGCCCCCGGTGCCTACCTATGACGCGTACCTGGCGACGCTCGCGTTCCCGCCGGTGAAGTGGCGCCGGCTGCGCCGCAAGCCCCGGCTGGCGGTGGTGGACGTGGCGGGCATCATCATCCCGGGCAGCGGCGGCGCGGGCCGGTTCGCGGCGGCGGACTCGGTGGTGAAGGCACTGCGAAAGGCGGGGAGGGATCCGCGCGCGAAGGCGGTGGTGCTGGCGATTGGGAGCCCCGGCGGTTCGGCGCTCGCGTCCGAGCAGATATTGGAAGCCGTGAAGCGCGTGGCGAAGCAGAAGCCCGTCATCGCGTACGTGGATCAGATCTGCGCGAGCGGTGGCTACATGGCGGCCATCGGCGCGAAGGAGATCTGGTCCGCGCCCCATGCCATCGTGGGCTCCATCGGCATCTTCGTGGGCAAGTTCGAGTACGGCGAGCTGCTGGAGAAGCTGGGCATCCACCGCACCACGCTGGCGCGGGGCGAGAACGCGGCCTTCTTCTCCTCGTCGCGGGGCTTCACGCCGCACGAGCGCGCCGCCTTGGAGCGTGAGGTGGAGGAGGGCTACCAGTCCTTCCTGGAGCTGGTGGCCCAGGCGCGCGGCCGGACGAAGGAGGAGATCCACCAGCGCGCGGAGGGGCGGGTCTACTCCGGGCTGCGCGCGAAGGAGGCGGGGCTGGTGGACCGCATCGGCGGCTTCGAGGAGGTCTGCCGCCACGCGCTGGACGAGGCGCGCGTCCCGTCGGACGACTTCGAGCTGGTGCGCTACGGCGGCGCTCGCGCGAAGCTGTCGCTGCTCAAGCTGCTGATGGGCGCGACGCACCCGGCCACGTACGCCTTCTGCCCCACGGCGTGGAGCCTCCAGCGCCGAGGGTGAGTTCGCGGTTCACGGGCCAGCCGTTGCGGATCCCGGGCGAACGCTCCCCGCCCGGAAACCGCACATTGCTGTTCATGAAAACGAACCCGTACGCAGAGCTCCCCGCCGTTCCCTCGTTCCACGTCACCAGCACGGACATCCAGGATGGACAGCCGCTGCACGCGGACCATCGCAGCGCGCAGTCCGAGACGGGCGGCAAGGACATCTCGCCGCAGCTGAGCTGGTCGGGATTCCCGGCCGCGACCCGGAGCTTCGCGGTCACCGTCTTCGACCCTGACGCTCCCACGCCGAGCGGCTTCTGGCACTGGGCCGTGTTCAACATCCCGGCGGGCGTCAGCACGTTGCCGCGAAACGCGGGGAGCGCCGGGGGAAGGCTCCTCCCGTCGGGCGCGGTGCAGCTCCCCAACGATGCCCGCCTCGCGCAGTACCTCGGCGCCGCGCCGCCACGAGGACACGGGCCGCACCGCTACTTCGTGGCCGTGCACGCACTCGATGTCGAGGCGCTCCCCATCCCCGCGGAGGCCACGCCCGCGTACCTCTCCTTCGTGCTCTTGGGTCACACCCTGGCGCGCGGTACGCTCGTCCCGACCTCCGTCACGCCCTGAATCATGCGCAGGCCCTCGCCCATCGAACGCACCGCCAGGCTCATGGACACGACGGCGGCGATGTACCTCAAGATCCGCCAACGCGAGGCCGACCCCGTCTACGCGGGGGTGGAGTGGCTCTCCGCCGGTTTGATGTACATCCAGCGGGGCGAGAAGGTCTTCCACCAGGGCGATGCGCCCGTCCACGTCCGGGCCGGTGAGTTCATCTGGATCTCACCGGGGACCCGCCTCCAGGTGCGCAACGTCCCGGACGAAGCAGGGGAGTACCAGGCCGAAGGCATGCTCATCGCCCCGGAGCTCCTCCTCCAGGCGGAGCCCAAGGCATCACCGGGCGCCTCACGGGTCCAGCGGCTGCGCGCCGACGAGCTTCCCCGGCTCGTCGACGCGCACCACCGCTGCATCGAGGCGCTCACGGAGAAGTTCCCGGAGGGCGTCGTGCGCGCGCGTGTGCTGGAACTCATCGCCTGGCTCCGGGACCTGAACATCGACGTGAGCGCGTCATCGAGCGCGCGCCTTGGCATGAAGCGCCTCGTGGCCCGGGATCCATCGCGGGCGTGGACCCTCACGGAGGTCGCCAGGAAACTCGCCATGAGCGAGGACACGCTCCACCGGAGGCTGACGGGCGAAGCCACGACGTTCAGCAAGCTCCTGACGGAGGTCCGGATGGACCACGCCGTCTCGCTGCTCTGGACGACCGACCTGCCGGTGGGACACGTCGCCATCGAGGCGGGGTACACCTCCGCCTCGCGGTTCGCGACCCGCTTCCACGAGCGCTTCGGCGTGCTCCCCTCGAAGCTCCGCGCGAAGCGGACCCAGGCGCGTTGAGTCACGCCCTTTCACGGAGAGAATGGGCCCTTTAGCATGCGCGGCATGGCCCGCTCCTGCCCGGTCTGCCCCAGTCAGTCCATGAACGTCGTCCAGGCCTCCGACGTGGAGGTGGACGTCTGTCCGCGCTGCCACGGCCTGTACTTCGACCGGGGGGAGCTGGAGCGCTTTCCGGACCGGCCGTCGCTCAAGCCGCTGCTGACCGCGGCGAGGCAGGCGGCGTCGCGCTGCCGCACCGGCGGACACCTCGTCCCTCGCGCCAACGCCATCTGCGCCACCTGTCGCGGTGAGCCCCTGGGCTGTCCCGGCTGCGGCGCGCGGCTGGCGATGGTCAACGCGCGCGTGTGCAACGTGGACCTGTGCACGCACTGCGGCGGCACCTGGCTGGACGCGGGCAAGTTCGAGGCCCTGGAGAACGCCGTCGTGACGCAACCCAAGGCGCAGCCCGCGGCGTCCAGGGGCTGGGAGGTCGCCCCGGCGACGGATGGGGGCGCGGACCCCTGGAGGGGCCCGGGCTCCACGGCCGCGCTGCCACCGTCGGACTCGCCCACGGGCGGCCTGGGCGTGCTCTCCCCGCTGGCCTGCGTCCATTGCGGCATCCAGGTCTCCGTGCCCCAGGCGTTCGCGTTCAACGGAGACCTCTACTGCCGCGAACACCGCCCGAAGGGCGCCGTGTCGGGCAACAGCCTCCCGAAGGACAAGGACCCGTCCAACTACCCGAACCTGGAAGACGCGTCGGACGGCGTCGACCTGGCGGACATCGTCGTCTGGCTCTTCCGGCTGCTGCGCCGCTGACCGTTCGTCCGCGGGAGCACCGACAGGGCGGACGTCCGGGCATTGCCGGCCCCGGAGCTGGCGTCTACCCTGCCTGGCCAGTGATGACCCGCCTCGCCCCCCTGAGTCTCCTGCTGTTGGGCACCGCCTGTGCCACCGCGTCCCGCGAACCGGCCTCGGTGGCGGAGGCGTACGCGAAGGCCCTGGAGGAGAACCGGCTGTCGGACGCCTACCGCCTGACGACCGGCACCCCGGAGGGCGAGGGGGCCTTCCTGGACGAATACTCCGACGAGGCCGCCCGGAAGGAGCGCGCCGCCGCCGTCCGGACAGGCACGGGCGTGCTGGAGGCCCGGGCCCCGTCCGTCACGCTGGCCCGCCAGGGCGAGGACTGGCGCGTGGTGGAGTCCCGCCCCGCGGACGTGCCCCGCGCGGCGCTGAAGAAGTTCCTGGACGAGGTGGAGTCCCGCGACTGGAAGGGCGCCTGGGGCCTGCTCGCCTCGCCGCTGAGGGCCCGTTACACGCCCGAGCGCCTGAAAGAGGACTTCGAGCGCGAGCCCCTGGCCAAGGAGCGCCTGCGCCGCGCAAGGCTGGCCCTCAACACCCACGTGCGCGTGGCGGCGGGCGAGGCCCTGTTCCCCCTGGGCGGCGAGCGCGCCGTGCGGCTGGTGCTGGAGGATGGCGAGTACCGGGTGGCGGCCATCGAATGACGGCCAGAAGCCGGGCGCGATCCAGAGCCGGAGGAAGGCCGGGCGGGCTCCGGAGATGTGCGTTAAACGACGTTGACAGCCCCCGGAGTGCTGGCAATCTCCGCCCCCCTTCGAGCGTGCAAACGCCCGTTTTCAAAAGGTTTCAGGTGTCCCGATGAGCGTGTCCCAGGCCGATGTGATGACGGCCATGTCGAAGGTGATCGATCCCGAGCTGCACGTCGACCTGGTGAAGGCCGGGATGGTGAAGGACGTGCGCGTCACCGGAGACACGGTGAAGCTGAAGATCGAGCTGACCACGCCCGCGTGTCCCATGAAGGGGAAGATCCAGGCGGACGCGGAGGCCGCGCTCAAGGCGGTGCCGGGCCTGAAGTCCTTCGACATCGAGTGGGGCGCCCAGGTGCGCGGCGTCGCCGGGGGCTCCGGCGGGGCCCTGCTGCCGGGCGTGAAGAACATCCTGCTGGTGGGCGCCGGCAAGGGCGGCGTGGGCAAGAGCACGGTGGCGGTGAACCTGGCCGCGTCGCTCGCGCAGCACGGCGCCAAGGTGGGCCTGCTGGACGCGGACTTCTACGGCCCCTCCGTGCCGCTGATGACGGGCACCGCGGACCAGCGCCCGGTGAGCCCCAACGGCAAGACGCTGGATCCGCTGGTCGCCCACGGCCTGAAGGTCATGTCCATCGGCTTCCTGGTGGAGGCGGATCAGGCGCTCATCTGGCGCGGCCCCATGCTCCACGGCGCCCTCATGCAGCTGGTGCGCGACGTGAACTGGGGAGAGCTGGACTACCTCATCCTGGACCTGCCCCCGGGCACGGGCGACGTGGCGCTGACGCTGTCCCAGTCCGTCCGGGCCGCGGGCGCGGTGCTGGTGACGACGCCGCAGGACGTGGCGCTGGCGGACGTGGTGCGCGCCAAGCAGATGTTCGACAAGGTGCACATCCCGGTGCTGGGCATCGTGGAGAACATGAGCCAGTTCATCTGCCCGCACTGCAACAAGAGCACGCCCATCTTCAACCACGGCGGCGGCCACAAGGCGGCGGAGATGTTCGGCATCCCATTCCTGGGGGAGATCCCGCTCGACCTCAAGGTGCGCGAGGCGGGAGACTCCGGCGTGCCGGTGGTGGTGGGGCACAAGGACAGCCCGGAGGCGAAGGCCTTCCAGGACGTCGCCCGCGCAGTGGCGGGCCGCGTGTCCGCGCAGTCCATGAAGAGCGTGCCCCTGCCGGTGATGCAGGCCCGGTAGGACCCAACCGAAGCGCAAGGAGACCGCATGGCCCCGGCCGGCAACGACGACCTCCCGCACGATCCGCTGTTCGATGACGACTCGGAGCAGCAGCCCGGCCGGGAGAACCGCTCGGGCGGCTTCGTGCCGGACTTCGTGCGGCGCATGGCGGTGGCCGGCATGGGCGCGGTCTTCATGGGCGAGGAGGGCATCCGGGCGCTCGCCGGCCAGCTCAAGCTGCCCAAGGAGGCGCTGGGCTTCCTCCTCTCCCAGGCGGAGAAGACCAAGGACGACATCAGCCGCGTCGTCACGGAGGAGCTGCGCCGCTTCATGCAGTCGGAGAAGCTGCGCGACGAGTTCCTCAAGCTGCTCTCCGGCATGACGGTGGAGGTCAAGGCGCAGATCCGCCTGGTTCCGTCGGAGAAGGCGGAAGAGGCGCCCGCGCCGGAGCACCCCCCCAAGGCCCACAAGAAGGCCGCGGAGGCGCCCACCGCGCGCGTGGTCATCACGGACGTGAACGCGCGCCGGCCGGCCTCCAAGCGCTCGAAGCGGGAGTAGGGACGTGGCGGAAGAAGCACCGGCACCCGACAAGCCGCGACCTGGCTGGCGCACGCACCCGCTGCCCAAGCGGCTGGCGCTCATCGCCATCGTCGCGCTGGGCCTGTGGCTGTGGAAGGCCACGGACCTGCCGGAGCGGCAGCTCATCTTCCAGTTCACCGGCGACGGCTGGAGCAGCGTGCGCGCCGTGGACCTCCAGGTGCTGGACGACGAGGAGCACATCCTCAAGCGCGAGGAGCGCTTCTTCGCGAACGGCCCGCCCCCGGAGGTGACGTTCAAGATGCGCCTGCCGGAGGGCACCTTCCGCGCGCTCCTGTTCGTGAAGGTGGAGGGGCGCGAGCCGCGCGTGCGCCTGGAGGAGCGGATCACGGTGGGCGAGGGTGAGGCCATCGTCCGCCAGCTGCGCCTTCCCGCCGCCAGCCGTTGACCGGCGTTGACCCTCCTGGGGGCGTGCGTTATGGCCGCCGGCACAGGAGAGAAGACGCCATGGCAACGGAACACATCGTCGTCGTCGGTGCAGGGCAGATGGGCGCGGGCATCGCGCAGGTGGCGCTCCAGGCGGGCCTGCGCGTGTCGCTGGTGGACGTCAACAAGGACGGGCTCGCCAAGGGCGCGGACCGCATCAAGGCCGGCCTGAAGAAGCTGGTGGAGAAGGGCAAGCTGGACGCGGCGAAGCAGCAGGCCGCCGAAGCGAACCTGGCCACCTTCACCAGCGCGCGCGACGCGAAGGACGTGGACGTCGCCATCGAGGCCGTCACGGAGAACGAGGACCTCAAGCGCCGCATCTTCCTGGAGCTGGACGAAGTGGTCCGCCCGGGCGGCATCCTCGCCACCAACACCTCTTCCATCCCCATCACCCGCATCGCCGCGGCCACCAAGCGCCCCGAGGCCGTCATCGGGATGCACTTCATGAACCCGGTGCCGGTGATGCAGCTGGTGGAGCTGATCCGCGGCGCGGCCACCAGCGACGAGACGTACACCACCATCCGCACGATGGCCGAGCGCATGGGCAAGACGACGGTGGTCTCCAAGGACTACCCGGGATTCATCGTCAACCGCATCCTCATCCCCATGCTCAACGAGGCCTGCTTCGCGCTGATGGAGGGCCTGGGCACCGCGGAGGACATCGACACCGCGATGAAGCTGGGCACCAACCAGCCCATGGGCCCGCTGCAGCTGGCGGACTTCATCGGCCTGGACACGGTGCTCTACATCGCCGAGGTCCTGCACAAGGGCCTGGGTGACTCCAAGTACCGCCCGTGCCCGCTGCTGCGTCAGTACGTGGACGCCGGCTGGTACGGCAAGAAGTCCGGCCGCGGCTTCTACAAGTACTAGCCCCTCCAGGAGCTACACGCACATGGACTACCAGAACATCAAGTTCGAGAAGGACGGCGCGCTCGCCATCCTCACCGTGGACCGGCCCAAGGCGCTCAACGCGCTCAACAGCGCCACGTTCCACGAGATGGAGCACGCGCTCAACTCGCTGAAGGAGGACACGCGCGCGCTCATCGTCACCGGCGGCGGCGAGAAGGCCTTCGTCGCGGGCGCGGACATCGCGGAGATGTCCACCATCAGCGCCGCGCAGGCGCGTGAGTTCTCCGCCCTGGGCCACCGCGTCTTCGAGCACCTGGAGAACCTGCCCATCCCCACCATCGCGGCCGTGAACGGCTTCGCGCTGGGCGGCGGCCTGGAGCTGGCCCTGGGCTGCGACCTCATCTACGCGTCGGAGAAGGCGAAGCTGGGCGTGCCGGAAGTCACCCTGGGCGTCATCCCGGGCTTTGGCGGCACGCAGCGCCTCACACGCCTCCTGGGCCGCGCCCGCGCCAAGGAGCTGCTCTTCACCGCGGACCGCATCGACGCGGCGAAGGCCAAGGAGATCGGCCTGGTGCTGGAGGTGCTGCCCCCGGACCAGCTCATGTCCCACTGCCGCGCGGTGGCGGAGAAGATCCTCAAGAACGGCCCGCTCGCGGTGGCCCAGGCCAAGCGCGTGGTGGAGTACGGCGCGGACCAGGACCTGCGCGCCGCCAACGAGCTGGAGCGCCAGGGCTTCGCCGTCCTCTTCGGTTCGGAGGATCAGCGCGAGGGCATGGCCGCGTTCCTGGCCAAGCGTCCGGCCCACTTCCAGGGCAAGTGACGTGAAGCACGCGGTCGCGGCCGGGAGCCTGCTGTGCTTCCTGGCCGCGCCGCCGGTCCGGGCGGAGGAGGTCTCCGAGCAGGAGCCCCGCGCCCCGGCCCTGGTGTCCTGGAAGCGCACGCTGTGTCTCTACACGCTGTGCTTCCTGGAGCCCGCCTTCCCGGACCTGCGCCGCGAGTGGGGCGACGGCGCCCACTGGGTGCTGTCCTGGCCCATCCACCCGTGGGCCACGCCGCCGCTGGATATCTCCGGAGCCCTGGGCCCCACGCTCATCCTGTCGCCCTTCGTGGAGCCCCAGCTGCGGCTGCGGCCGTCCACGTTCCGCCTGCTCGCCGGAGGGCGCGTGTACGCCTTCCCGGACGCGTACCGCTTCGGCGTGCTGGCCGAGGGGGCAGGCGTGTGGGGCGGGGACGGGAAG
>NZ_RAWC01000153.1:0-21321 GCF_003611685.1 Corallococcus sp. CA049B
CCATCACCCCCCCGGCCGAGTCCGCCGCGGAGCCGTCCACGACGTCCACCCCGCCCGCGACGCCCGGCGCTCCCTCCGAGACCGCGGCCCCGGCGGCGTCCGAAACGGCGAAGTAGGTCCGGTTCGTCAGGTGAACCAGCGGATCAGGCGCCTGCCCTGCAAGCGCCTGAACGCCTCCAGCCGCCGCTGGAAGTCCTCGCCGATGGTGACGAAGCGCACGCCGCAGCGTCCGCGCGTGCGCTCCCCGGCGGAGCGGCGGGACCACATCACCCGGGCCTGGAAGGGGACCTCCTCGTCCCCCAGCAGCAACGCGCCTTCCACGAGATCGCCCGCCTTCATCGGCTGGAGCATCTCCGCGCAGAAGCCGCTCGCCGACACATCTCGCGTGTAGAGCGGCAGCATGCCGCGCAGACGGACGGCCAGGCGATGCTCGAAGCGAGGCACGGCTCGGGGCAGGTGCATGCCCTCGAATCCTGGCGGATTCCGTCTCTGTAGTAAAATTGCGCCAGGCGAAAGCGGGCAGGCGGGCGGACCCGGCATGCAAGGCCCGGGAAACGTTGAGAAATTTCCCGGGAGGAGGGAGCGGGCCATGTCGAAGGCATTCACCAAGGAAGACGGGGGCGGCGACGAGGGGCTCACCCCCGCGCGTCCCCGGTCGACGTCGGCGGAGCAGCGCTACATCACGCCGGAGGGCTACCGCGCGCTCCAGGAGGAGCTGCTGGAGCTGCAAGGCCCCGCGCCCCGGGACTGGCCGGAGCTGGAAGCGGGCGTGCGCAAGCGCGAGCGGGAGCGCCGGGCACGCGAGCTCACCGCCATCCTGGAGGACGTGCGGGTGGTGGCGCCGGAGCCCTCTCAGGCGGGCCGCGTCTTCTTCGGCGCGTGGGTGGTGCTGGAGGACGAGGACGGCGCGCGCATGCGCTATCGCATCGTCGGTCCGGATGAAGCGGACGTGAAGGCGGGGCGGCTGAGCGTGGAGTCCCCGCTGGCGCGCGCTCTCCTGGGCAGGGAGGCCGGCGAGGCCGTGCAGGTGGAGCGTCCGCGCGGCACGGTGGAGTACGAGCTCCTCGCGGTGGAGTACGCGGAGTCCGAAGGCGCGACGGCCGCGCCGTGATTCAGCGCTTCGTGGCGATGACGGTGACGAGCCGGCCGAAGGGCTCCGGCATGTCGCCCTCGCGCACCTCCACGTCGAACCCCGCCGCCTCCAGCAGCGCGCGGGCGCGGGGCACGAGGAACGTCAGGTAGTACATGACGAACGGCGGCTTCCAGAGCGCGTTGCGCACGCGCATGGCGGCGTTGAAGCCCTTCGCCACCCAGTAGCCGGGGTTGAGCGCGGACGGCGGCCGAGCGGTGACGAAGACGAAGCGGCCTCCGGGCTTCAGCGCCCGCGTGATGCCCTCGACGAGGCGCGGCTCGTCTTCCTCCAGGATGTGCCCGAAGGCGCCGAAGCTGGTGATCAGCTCGAACGCCGCGTCGAAGGGCAGCGCCAGCGCATCGCCCCGGACGAAGTCGAGCGCCGCGCTGCCCGGTGCATCCGTGAGCCTGCGCCGCGCTTCATCCAGCATGCCCTGGCTCAGGTCGAACCCGACGACGCGCTCGCGGCACAGCGGACGCAGCACGCGCATCGCGGCGCCGGTACCGCAGCACACGTCCAGGGCACTGCCCACGCTGCCTTCGGGGCCCACGTGCGCGAGCGCGGCCTTGAGCACGGGATCCGGCGTGCGGAACGGCGTGTGCTCGAACTTGGGCGCGAGCAGGTCGTAGCCCTCTTCAACGGAGGTGAGGGCCTGCCGTGCAAGCTCGCGGAAGGTGGGGCCGTCGCGGTGGAACATGGGACGAGGTGTACCCACATCCTCCCAGTCCCGCCACCGGGGTGGAGCGTGACTCGACGGGATTTGAATGTTCCGGCGGGGGCCCCGTCAGTCAGGACAAGCAACTCGGACGGAGGATGGAAGACATGGCTTTCAAGCTCGGACTCGCGACCCTGGCCTTCGGTGCAATGCTGCTCGGTTCCTCCACGTCGTTCGCGGCGGACTGGCGCGGCCCGACCCGGGCGGACGCGCAGTGGGGCGGCCAGCAGCGTTACAACGGCGGCTGGGACTCCGCGCCGCAGGGCCAGGCGTTCCGCTACGACAATGACGACGCGAAGACGCGCCGCTTCATGGGCTGCCGCGGCCCGAACTGCAATTACGGCCCCATGCCGCGCCCGGTGGACTCGCGTGGCCGTTACGAGCTGCAGACGGTGGAGCGCTGGGTGCCGGCGCGCTACGAGCAGGTCTGGGTCCCCGAGCAGTGCGTGTCCCGTGGCCGCCGCGGCCGCCACGTGCGCTGCACGCCGGGCTACTACGACCAGCAATATGTGCCGGGCGGCTACCAGGCGGTGACGGAGTGGGTCTGGGTGCCGTACGGCGGGCGCCGCTGGCAGACGGTGGTCTACTACCCGTAGCAAGCACGAGGAGACGAGACGGGACGGGACGAACGACGCAAAGGGGACGACGCAGTGCCGCGGGGCGGTGCCTGGAGAGGGGTCTCCAGGTGTCGCCCCGCGGTGTTTTTTCGCGGGCGGGCCTGTTAGGCAGGGCCCGCATATGGGGACCGCATTCATCACGGGCGCGGGCGTGCGCATCGGCAGCGCGGTGGCGCGCGCGCTGGGCCGCGCCGGCTACGACCTGGCGCTTCACGCGAACCGCTCCATGGAGCCGCTGGAGTCGCTGGCCGAGGAGCTGCGAGCGCTGGGCCGCGCCGTCACGCTGTACAGCGGAGACCTCTCCGACGCGCAGGCCGTGGACGCGCTGGGCGCGCGGGTCCGGGAGGCGCACCCCTCGCTGGACGTGGTCGTCCACAACGCGGGGCTCTATGAGCGGGTGGACTTCGCGGCCGTGACGCGCGAGCAGTACCGCCGCATGCTCGCCGTGAACGTGGACGCGCCCTTCTTCCTCACGCAGGCGCTGCTGCCGTCGCTGCGCGCGGGCAGGGATCCGTTGGTGGTGCACCTCACCGACATCGGTGGGGAGCGGGCGGTGAGCCACTACTCGCACTATTCGGTGAGCAAGGCGGGGCTCGTGATGCTCACGCGAGCGCTGGCGGTGGAGCTGGCGCCGCACGTGCGCGTCAACGCCATCTCGCCGGGCGTGGTGGCCTTCCCGGAGCACTTCGACGAGGCCGCGCGGAAGGACGTGCTCGACCGCGTGCCCATGGGCCGCGAGGGCAGCGTGGAGGACGTGGCGCGCACGGTGGTGTTCCTCGCGCGCGAGGCGCCGTACCTCACCGGGCAGGTCATCGCCGTGGATGGCGGAAGGAGCGCGCAGCTGTGAGCCAGGAACCCGTGTGGATCCACCCCGTGGTCACCGACGCGCAGGGCCGTCCGCTGGACGTGATGGAGCTGCGCGGGCTCACGGTGGACGTCATCGTGGGCCTCTACAACCGCGAGCGCGTGACGCCGCAGCCGCTGCGCCTGGACGTGGCGCTCTACCTGGACGCGCGGCAGGCGGCGGTGGGCGGGAGGCTGGCGAACACCGTGCACTACGGGCGGCTGGCCGGTGAGCTGCGCTTCCTCCTGGATGCGTGCCGCTTCGAGCTGTTGGAGTCCGCGGCGGAGGCGGTGTGCCGCTACCTGCTGGCGCCGCCCACGGACGCCGCGCCGCACGCGCCGCTGCACGCCGCCACGGTGCGGGTCACCAAGCCGGAGGCGCTGACGGGCTGGGCCATCCCGTCGCTCCAGGTGCACCGCACCGCGGAGGAGATGGTGTACCGGACGGACGCGAAGCCCTTCGGCCACGTGGACCTCATCCACGAGGGCGCGACCTATGGCGTGTACCGGCTGCGGGTGGAGCCGGGAGGGAGCATCCCGCCGCGCGCGGACGGCCACACGGAAGGGATGGAGCTGGTGCTGGGCGCGGGGCTGGTGTTGCAGGGACAGCCGGTGGGGCGGGGGATGGCATTCAGCGGGCCGGAGGTCTTCGGGCACGGCTACGACAACCCGACGGCGACCGAGCAGACGGTGCTGGGCGTGTACCGGCCGCGCCTGGTGTTGTCGGAAGCGGGCGTCTCCGGGGAGGCGGTGTCCGTGGGGCCGGGCAGGCTGTACTACCTGCCCGAGTAGGCCCCGGGCGTCCAAGCGACGGGGGCGGGAGGGTATGCTAGCTGTAGCGGCGCCTCGCTCTTGAAGGACGCATCGGATGACCCTGGACCGGCGGATTCAGCTTTTCGTGGTGCTCGCGGGGCTGTTCATCACCTCGCTGGTGGTGGGCGACATCATCGGGGTGAAGCTGTTCGAGGTGCACCTGGGCCCGGTGGTGGCGGTGATGTCGGTGGGGATGTTGCCGTTCCCGGTGACGTTCCTGCTGACGGACATCCTCAACGAGTTCTACGGCAAGAAGGTCGCGCGGTTCGTGACGTGGGTGGGCTTCGTGATGGCCATCTTCACGTTCGTGATTGTCGCGCTGGCGGGCCTGATTCCGTGGGCGCCGATGACGGAGGCCAAGGACTACAGCGGGACGGTGGCGGCGTCGTTCAACAACGTCTTCGGCGGCTCGCAGCGCATCCTGGCGGCGTCGATGATTGCGTACCTGGTGGCGCAGTTCCTGGACATCTCGGTGTTCAACCTGCTCAAGCGGGTGACGAACAACCGGATGCTGTGGCTGCGCGCCACGGGCTCCACGGTGGTGTCGCAGCTCATTGACACGGTGGTGGTGCAGTTCGTCGCCTGGACGGGCGTGCTGCCCCGGGAGGTCATCTTCCGCATCATCTTCACCTCGTACGCGGTGAAGCTGCTGGTGGCCATTGGACTGACGCCGCTCGTCTACCTGGGGCACGCGCTGGTGGAGCGCAAGCTGGGCATCGCGCCGGTGGTGCTGGGCGAGGACGGTGAGCCGGTGAACCTCGTCACCACCAAGTCCGAGCCCCCGTCCGCGGCCCCGGCCTGACTGCGGTAGCGCCGTGGCTTGTTGAACCCGCTTCCTGGTTCTGGTTCGCTTCAGCGACAGGGACAGGAGGGTGCCCCCATGCAGTTCACGCTCGCGGATGTCTGTGGTCCACCGCCGCCGGGGATGGGCTTCTTCTACGCGCTCTGGTGCTCACCGGTGGTGGTGTTCCTGCTGCTGCGATGGTTGCGGCGCGGAGCCCGCGACGGCAATGACGTCCTGGGCCTGATGGCACCGTCGTCCCGGAGTTCCGTCTCGGCCTTCCGTGAACTCCTGACGTGGGGCTGCGTGGCGGTGGCCCTCATTGGACCGCTGCTGCTCGGCATGGAGATCCTCATCAGCGCGGACACGCTGGTGGAGCATGTGGAGCAGGCGGGAGAGGGGAT
Source organism: Corallococcus sp. CA049B (assembly GCF_003611685.1). Lineage (NCBI taxonomy): Bacteria > Pseudomonadati > Myxococcota > Myxococcia > Myxococcales > Myxococcaceae > Corallococcus > Corallococcus sp. CA049B. Next base: position 5,306 of record NZ_RAWC01000153.1, read on the forward strand.
CGACCCCACCCACTGGAAGTGGTTCGCCGCGATGACGCTGCTGTTCATCCTCCTGCGCATGAAGTGGCTGCGGAGCAACTCAGCGCACGGCGACGTGCTCCACATCGCCTGAACGAACAGAGGGGCAGGGCTCGAAGCAGGAGCCCTGCGCACACCGTGTCTCAGCGCGCGTTCGCGGCCGGGTGCTTGAGCACCTGCATCGTGCCGCGCGTGACGCCGAACTGCTCGTGCACCGCCGCGCGCTTCACCGCCTCCGCGGGCGACAGCCGGCCCGAGAGCAGCTCCTGATACGCGCCCAGCACCCGAGCCGCCTCCTCGCGCGTCTCGCGCACGAACTCCACGCGGAAGCGCCGCACGCCGCGCTCCAGCAGCCGGGGCACCAGCGACGCCGCGCTCTGCGCCTGCGCGTTGAACACCGTGTTGCGGCACCCCACGTCCACGATGACCGGGTGCTCCAGGCCCAGCCGGTCCTTCAGCGCGATGGCGTGCTTCTCACACGGCCGCCCGCAGGTCTTGTAGTCGCGCCCGTTGGACAGCGTGTGTGAATACACGCAGTGCTCCGTGTGGAACGTCGCGATGTGGTGGTGCAGCGCCACCGCGAACCGGTGCGCCGGCGCCTGCTCCAGCAGCGCGAACAACTGCTCCGAATCCAGGTCGTGCGACACCGTCAGCGTGTCCAGCCCCAGGCTCAGCAGGTGCGCAGCCGTCAGCGAGTTCGTGACGTTCAGCGAGAAGTCCCCGTGCAGCACCGGCCGCGAAGCTCCCGCCGGCTGCTCCAGGAAGTGCATCATCGCGCCCCAGTGGCGCACCAGCACCGCGTCCGGCCGCAGCCGGTCCAGGCGCGTGTCGTAGCCCTCCTCGCCCGGCTTCTGCACGCGCACCGTGGCGATGGTGACGCGCAGCCCCGCCGCGCGAGCCCGCTCCACCGCCTTCTGGAGCCCCACCATCTCCATCCAGTCCAGCTCCACCTCGCGCAGGCCCGAGGCGATGACCGCCTCCAGCTGCGCGTCGTCGCGGCACAGCGGCAACAACCGGGGTGCATCCTCCGCAGGCCGCGAAGCCACCTTCGCCAGCAAGGCCTGACGCACGCCGGCCTCCACCGCCTCCGTGCTCACGGTCCGAGCAGGCCCCCGCTCCACGTCCGCCGTCAGCTCCGCCACCAGCTGCCGCCGCAGCGCCTTCAGCTCCGACACCGGCAGGTGCAGCCCCGGCGCCAGGCCGGACGCGTCCAGCTCCGCCAGATGGAACGACGTCCCGCCCAGCGCGGCCAGCTTGTCCTTGAGCAGCGCCGCGTCCACGCCCGCGCCCCGCGACGGCGCGAGCAGCGTCGTGCCCGTCGCCTCGCGCGTGAACCGCGCGGTGCTCATCCGCACGCGCAGCGGCGTGCCCTCCGCGCCGGAGACCCACAGCGACAGCGGGATGCGGCCCTCGGGCTCACCCTCCGCGAGCAAATCACCCGTGCGCCTCGCGAGCGCCGGGTCGCTGTTCAGCCACACGCGCTGCCCCGGCGCCACGCGGCCCAGGTCCGGACCCGGATGGCCGAAGCCCAGCACCCACGCGTCGCCCTCGCGCTCCACGCGGAAGATGGGGCCGCCCGGCTCGTGCTTGTCCTCCGGCGCGCCCGCGTCGAACACCACGCCCATGCCCGGACGCGGATCCACGTCCGCGGGGTCGGGCTCGCCCGTGAGCGGCGCGGACACGTTGCCCGCCGGAGCCTCCGGGCGCTCGTCGCCCAGGCCCAGCGCGCCCGTCCACGGCCGGTCGTCCGGCACCACGAGCACGTCCTTGCCGGACACCGCATGCACCCGGCCCAGGTACAGCCCGCGGTGCTTCGGGAAGCGCCCCTCCACCAGCGTCTGGTGGTCGGAGCCCGCCAGGAAGCCGTGGGAGAAGCCCCGGCTGTACGACAGCGACATCTCCGCCAGGTCCTTCGCCAGCCGCGCGCCGTCGGGCTTGCCGGCCATCACGCCATCCAACCAGCGGCGGTAGCCCTGCACCGTGCTGGAGACGTACGCCGGCCCCTTGAGCCGGCCCTCAATCTTCAGGCTGTGCACGCCGATGTCCGCCAGCTCCGGCACCGCGCGCACGCCCGCCAGGTCCTTGGGGCTGAGCAGGTACTTCACCTCGCCCAGGTCGCGCGTCTCGCCGTCCACCACCAGGTCGTACGGCAGCCGGCACGACTGCGCGCACTGGCCGCGGTTGGCGGACCGGCCGCCCCACGCTTCGCTCGTGAGGCACTGGCCGCTCCACGACATGCAGAGCGCGCCGTGGATGAAGACCTCCAGCTCGATGTCCGTCTGCGACGCCAGCCGGCGGATCTCCGCCACCGACAGCTCGCGCGGCACCACCATGCGCGTGAAGCCCAGGCCCGTGGCGAACCGCGCCCCTTCCGCGCTGGACAGCGTCATCTGCGTGGACGCGTGCAGCTCCAACTGGGGGCAGAGGGCCCGCGCCAGCAGCGCCACCGCCGGGTCCTGCACGATGAGCGCGTCCACGCCTGCCTTCGCCACGCCGCGCAGCAGGTGCTCCACCACCGGCAGCTCCGGCTCGAACACCAGCGTGTTCAGCGTCACGTAGGCACGCGCGTTGGCCCGGTGGATGAGCCCCACCGTCTCAGGCAGCCGCTCGAGCGAGAAGTTCTCCGCGCGGGCTCGCGCGTTGAAGCCTTCATCGAGCCCGAAGTAGACGGCGTCCGCGCCACTGGCGAGGGCGGCACGCAACGACTCCAGGTCACCAGCGGGGGCGAGGATTTCGGGGCGTCGGGGAGACATGGCTCCTACCTAGCACGCCCGGTCCCGCCGCTCCCCTCCCGCGACCTGTCCACCTCCACACGGAACGGGCACCCGTTTGAGGGGAGGGATGCCATCCCATGCGAGGCATTGGAATGTTGCTCAAGGGGGCCGGGCAGGGGAGCGAGCGTACTCGCGCCGGGTTGCGGGCCGCGGGATGCGTCCCCACCCTTCGACGCAGGAGGTCGTGATGCTCGAGGTCGTCGTCTACATGAAGCGCACCTGCCCCTATTCGCGGCAGGCCATGGACCTGCTCAACGAGAAGGGCTGCGAGTTCCAGAAGGTGGATGTCGCCGCGGATGAAGCGCGACACGCAGAGATGATGCGGCGCTGCGGCCGCCGGACCGTGCCCCAGATCTTCATCGCGGGCCGTCACGTCGGCGGCTGCGATGACCTGTATGACCTGGAGGCGCGCGGGGAACTGGATGCGCTCCTCGGCCGGAAGGCCCAGGACTCCTCTTCTCCCTGAAGCCGCCATCCGTCACCGCATCCGGGCCGTGTTCCTCACGCAGGGGACACGGCCCACGTGTTTCCGCGCGCGGTGCCCACCCTCCGGCACATCCGCGGGTCGCTGGCGCCAGGCCCAACCGCGCGGATTCACACTCCTGCCCGGCTGCCCTGCGACCGGGCGGCGGTGAAGTCCACGGCTGACGCGGAATGCGCGGCACGCGTGTTCCCGTTGCCCGCCGACCCCGCGAGCGCACCCCCGCGCCGTGAACCCCTACCAGGAGTCCACATGCGCTTCCGCCAGACCCTGACGACCCTCGTCTGCGCCACCGGGATGCTCGCTGGCACCGTCGGCTGTACCGGCAAGGTCGAGCCCGCGCCCGCGACAGCCACACCTCCAGGCACGTCCGGTCCGCCCATCGTCACTCCGCCCGGGCGGCCCCAGACACCGGCCGACGCGGGCACGTCCCCTGCCGAGGACGGAGGCGTCGCCACGGACGGCGGCACCACTCCCGCGGATCCGCCCGGGGATCCGGTCGACCCACCGCCCACGGAGGAGCCCGAACCGCCGCCGCCCGCCGAGCCGCAATACACGCGCGTGCTCTGGGTGTCCCCCAGCGGCAACGACTCAGCGGCGGGCACGGAAGCGCTGCCCCTGCGCACGGTGGCGCGAGCGGTGTCCCTGGTGAAGCCCGGCGAGGCGGTGTTCCTCCAGTCCGGCACGTGGCGCGAGCACGTGGAATTGAAGGAGCGTCAGGGCACGGCGGACCAGCCGCTGACGCTGAGGGCCGCGCCGGGCGCCACGGCCATCCTCAAGGGCGGCTCCATTGGCGAGACGGCGCTGGTGGACGTGAGCGGCGCGTACTGGAACATCCAGGGGCTCACGGTGGACGTGGGCGGCGAGTCCGCCTTCGCGGTGATGTGGCGCGGCGCGGGCGCGCACCACGGCGTGCTCCGCGACAGCATCGTGAAGAACGGCACGGAGGGCGCGGGCGTCTACGTGACGGAGAAGGCGCACGACGTCCTCATCGAGGACAACGACATCTCCCACTTCGACCAGGGCGACGTGGACAGCCACGGCGTCGCGGTGCAGACCTCCGCGAGCAACGTCACCGTGCGCGGCAATGACATCCACCACAACTCCGGCGACGGCGTGCAGTGCCTGGGGCCGGAGGGCGGCGCCACCCTCCCGGGCACGCCGTTCGACAACCTGCTCGTGGAGGACAATCGGCTCCACGACAACCGGGAGAACGGCGCGGACATCAAGACCTGCACCCGCGTCACGCTGCGCGGCAACACCATCTACAACCACCGCGCCGTGTCCACCTCCGCGGGCGAGGGCGTCATCGTCCACATGTCCCCGTCCGACGTCACGCTGGAGGACAACGTCTTCTACGCCAACGCGCGCGCCATCCAGATTGGTGGCAACCGCGAGGGCGCGCCCCCCACGCGCGTCATCCTGCGCCGCAACCTCATCCACGACGGCCTGGGAGCGGCGGACGGCGAGGAGGGCACCGGCATCCGCGTGGACGCGTCCGTGGACGTGAAGGTGCAGCACAACACCGTGTGGAACCTGAGCGGCGCGTGCCTCATCTTCGGCACGGGCTCCAACGGCGCGAGCCAGGGCCTGGATGTGCGCAACAACCTCTTCGCTGGCTGTGGCATCGCCGCGCGCGGCGGCTCGGGCCGGAGCGGCGCGGCGGTGGACGGCAACTTGTACTTCCGGAGCAGTGGCGCGGCGGTGTTCCACCTGGACGGTGCCACGCTGGGCCTGGCGGACTGGCGCACGAAGGCTGGCCTGGACAAGCGCTCCCAGGAGCGCGCGCCTGGCTTCGTGGACACGGGAGCGGACGACTACCAGCTGTCCGCGCAGTCCCCCGCGCGCGAGGCGGGCCTGTCCCTGGGGCTGCCCTACTGCGGAGCGGCGCCGGACCAGGGCGCCTTCGAGTCAGGCTGCCCCTGACCCCGGGGGTTGTGTAGACTCCGGGGCCCCTCGCTCCGGAGTCCTGCGCCCCCGTGTCGGCCCCGTCGGAACCCGCCTTCGGCATCGTCCTGGTCCCCCCCGGGTCGGTGGCTCGAGAACCCCTGAACGACGCCGCCGAGCGCGCGGGCCTGCGCGTGGTGGACGACCCGGACGACGCGGCCCTGGCGCTGGTGGACCTCACCGCCCCGGGCTGCGGCCCCGCCGTGGTGGAGCTGCTCACGTCCCTCAACGGGCCGCACCTCACGCTGCTCGCGGTGGTGTCCCCGGATTCGCGCGGCTTCGCCGCCGTGGACACGCTGCGCCCCGCGGACATCGTCACCCACCAGGGGCTGTCGCACGAGCTCACCTGGCGCCTGCAGCGCGCCGCGGAGCGCCACCGCGAGCGTGAAGAGCAGGCCCGCAGCCAGACGGACCTGGCGCTGCTTCTGGAGCTCACCGCCGACTACGCGGAGAGCTCCGACGTGGAGGCGCTCCTGCACGGCGTGACGCGGCGTCTGGCGGAGCAGCTGGACATCGCGCGCGCCACGCTGGTGATGGTGGGCGGCGGCGTGGACGAAGGCGTCATCGTCGCCGCCAGCGACGACCCGGGCATGAAGGACCTGCGCATCGACCTGGCGCGCTACCCGGAAATCCGCGAGGTGGTGCGCACCGGCAAGCCCGTCGTGATGCAGGAGGCCGCCACGCACCCGCTCCTGGGCGACCTGGAGCGCCGGGCCGTGGCCGCGCGAGGCATCCACGCCATCGCCGCGCTGCCCCTGCCCATCCGCGGCCAGGTGCGCGGCGTGCTGCTCTTGCGCGCGGCCGGGCGCAGGCGGGCCTTCAGCTCGCGCGAGATCGACTTCCTCACCACGGTGGCCCACGCCACGGCGGTGGCCCTGCGGAGCGCGTCGGTGCTCCAGTCCGTGCAGACGGCGCGGCTGGCGGCGGAGGAGAAGGCCGCGTCCTTCAAGCCCTACCAGCTCTTCTTCGCCCACGTGAGCGAGGGCGTGGCCATCCTCGACGACGAGGCCGCCGTGCTGTCGCTCAACCCCGCGGGCGCGCAGATGCTGGACACCACCGCCGGCGAGGCCCGGGGCAAGCACCTGAACCAAATCACCCAGCCGGTGGACGACGGCGTGCTGATGGAGCTGGTGACGTCCGCGTCGCGCGGTGAAGCCCGCATGGGCGTGGACGTGGTGGTGCGCACGCCCGCTGGAAGGTGCCTCACGCTGTCCATGTCCGCGGCGCCGCTGCGCGACGAGGACGCGGCCACCATCCTGTCCTTCCGCGACGTGACGCACGCGCGCAAGCTGGAGGACGAGCTGCGCAACACGAAGGACTTCCTGGAGCGGCTCATCGACTCGTCGGTGGACGCCATCATCGCGGCCGACCTGAAGGGGCGCATCATCCTCTTCAACAAGGGCGCGGAGGCCATGTGCGGCTACACCGCGCAGGAGGCCCAGGAGAAGCTCAACGCGCTCCAGCTCTACCCGCCCGGCGAGGCCCAGCGCATCATGGCCCAGCTGCGCGGGCCCGACATGGGCGGCAAGGGCCGGCTGTCACTCACGCGCCAGGAGCTGATGCACCGCTCCGGTGAGCGCGTGCCGGTGAACATGACGGCCTCCATCGTCTACGAGGGCGGCCGCGAGTCCTTCACCGTGGGCATCTTCACGGACCTCCGGGACCGGGTGCAGCTGGAGCGCAAGCTGTACGACGTGGAGACGCGGCTGGAGGAGAGCGAGAAGAACGCCGTCATCGTCGCGCTCGCCGGCACCGCGGCCCACGAGCTCAACCAGCCCCTCACCTCCGTGATGGGCTACGCGGAGCTGCTCAAGCGCAAGCTCAAGGAGGAGGACTTCGCCTACAGGCCGGTGGACATCATCTACCGCGAGGCGGAGCGCATGGCGGAGATCGTCCGGAAGATCGGGAAGATCACCCGCTTCGAGGTGAAGTCGTACGTGGGGGCGAAGCAGATCCTCGACCTGGACAAGGCCAGCTCCCATGAAGAGTGAGGTCCGCGCCGTGCGCCCGTCCGGAAATCTGGCCCCCGACGCCTTCCAGGCCTTCTTCGACGCGCTGGACGAGCCCGCCGCCGTCTGCGACGTGTCCCTGCGCATCGCGGCCGTGAACCCGGCCATGCGCCGCTTCTGCGCCACGCACGACATCAGCGTGGACATGGTGGCCGAGGCCCTGGCGAACGCCGTGGCCCCGGAGGACGGGCAGTCCCACGAAGTCGACCTCGTGCTCCAGAGCGGCACCTCGCTGGTGCTCGCCCTGTCGCGCCGCTCGGACACCGTGGCGGTGCGCGCCCGCGTGGACACGGAGGTCATCAGCGGCCGGCTGGTGGTGGCGGAGCGGGCCCTGCTGGAGCAGGCGCGCACGGAGGGCGTGCTCCTGGACCTGGGCCGCAGCGTGGCGGAGGCCGGCGGCGAGGAGGAGCTGGTGGCCGCGGTGGCGCGCGGCGTGAAGGAGCTCTTCCCCGGCCGCGCCTTCTGCATCCGCATCGTGGATGCGCGCACCGGCGGCCTCACGTCGCTCTACGCCGAAGGCCGCCTCAAGGAGGGCGCGCACGAGCCGCTGGTGCTCTTCCAGCGCTCGGTGGAGAAGACCAACCTCACGCAGACGGCGCTGCCCCAGGGGCGGGTGACCATCTCCGAAGAGGTGCCGCTGCTCTTCCACGGCAGCACCCGCGCGGTGAGCGCCCCGCTGGTCGCGAGCGGCCAGCTCTTCGGCGCCATCAACATGGAGTACCCGGAGGGGCTGGACGCGGACCCCGCGCACGACGAGCGCGTGCTGCTCCAGCTGGCCAGCCAGGTCGCTGTCGCGGTGAAGAACGCGAAGCTCATCGACGAGCTGACGTTCGTGCGCAAATACCTGGAGGAGCTGCTGGAGAAGGCCAACGCCCTCATCCTGGTGGTGAACCGGGACAAGCAGGTGGTGGTCTTCAACCAGGCGCTGAGCGCGCTCACCGGCCTCACCAAGGAGCAGGTGCTGGGGCGGGATTTGTCCTCGCTGGTGGCGGACAGCGAACAGCTGCGGCTGGTGCCCGTGCTGGCGGCGGCCATGCGCGGCGAGTCCGTGAACAACTTCGAGACGCGCCTGCTCACCCGCGACGGCGGCGAGGTGCGCGTGTCCTTCGCCACCTCCTCCATGCAGACCCAGCCGGGCGAGGTGGAGGGCGTCATCGCCATTGGCCAGGACGTCACGGTGGTGAAGGAGCTGGAGAAGCGCATCATCCACGCGGAGAAGCTGGCCTCCATCGGGCAGCTCGCGGCCAGCGTGGTGCATGAAATCAACAACCCGATGACGGCGGTGGCCACCTACGCGGACGCGCTGTTGCAGCGCTCGCGGATGACGCCGGGCGCGAACCCCGCGGACCAGGAGAAGCTGAAGAAGATATTGGAGAGCAGCCACCGCATCCTGCGCTTCACCCGCGACCTGGTGAGCTACGCGCGGCCCGCGCAGGACCGGCCGGAGCGCGTGTCGCTCAACGCCGTCGTGGACATGGCCGTGGGCTTCTGCGAGCACGTCGTGTCCCAGGCCCGCGTCAGCGTGCAGCGCGAATACGCGAGCGACGTGCCGCCCCTGGCCGCCGTGCGCGCCAACCTGGTGCAGGTGTTCGTCAACCTCATCACCAACGCCTGCCACGCCATGCCGCCCGGCGGACAGGTGTCCCTGTCCACGCTTCAGGAGGGCACGGAGGCGGTGGTGCGCGTGCGCGACACCGGCACCGGCATCGAACAGCGCAACCTGTCGCGCATCTTCGAGCCCTTCTTCACCACCAAGCCGGAGGGGCGCGGCACCGGCCTGGGCCTGTCCATCTGCCAGGGCATCGTGGAGAACCACGGCGGACGCCTCACCGTGGAGAGCACGCTGGGGCAGGGCACCACCTTCACGGTGCGGCTGCCCCTGGCCGCGGACTGAAGGTCAGCCCTCGCCGGACTCGTCGTCCAGCTCGCGCCGGAACTCCTCGTTCGTGAGCAGGCCCTTGCGCGCCATGATGCGCATCAGCGCCCAGAAGCGGCGCTCCAGCTCCTCCAGCCGGTCCGGCTCCTCGCGCGCCGCCTGGCCGAAGAGGTAGTCCAGGTCGTCCAGCACGCCGCCTCCGCTGGACGACGGCGCCTTGGCCTTGGCCTTTTCCACCGCGCCGCCGCGCTTGCGCTTCGCCTGCTCCTCGCGCTCGCGGATGAGGTCCGCCAGCGACGTGCGCTGCGTCTTCTCCGACGCGGGCAGCTCCTCGCCGACGATGACCTCCTCGTCGTCCTCCACCACGGCCGGCCGCGCGGGCGCCGGAGCGGCCCTTGCAAGCGGACGCGCCGGAGCGGGGCGGGAGCCCGTGGCCACGGGGACCTTGTGGTAGTAGCGCAGGATGGCGCCGCGCACCGCGGACAGCGCCGTCACCCGGCCGCTGACCTTCAGGCCGCTGGTGAACTCAATCTCTTCAATGGCGGTGATGTTCAGCGGATCCGCCATCGCCACCACCAGCTGGCGCTTGCCGCCCACGTTCTCCAGCGCGTACGGGAACAGGTCGTGCTGTTCGCAGAAGCGCGCGCGCAAGAGGTGCACCGCCGCCCAGTCCGGCGTGATCGCCGCCAGGTCCACCTGCGGCATCCCCAGCGCCTCGCTGAGCGCCTGGGCCAGCGTGGCCTCCGTGATGGCGCCCTGCCCGATGAGCGTCACGCCCAACCGCTGCCGCGTCTGCCGCTGCGCCGCGAGCCCCGCCTCCAGCTGCTCGGGGGTGATCGCGCCGCGTTCCACGAGCAGCTCACCAATGCGCTTCCTGGCCATGGTTTCCCCGCCTAACACGTCACCCGAAGGTGCCCAAATCGCTGGCACGCCTGTTGCGCAAGCCACTGAAAAGGGCCTGTCCTGTGCCCTGTGGAGCGACTTGGCAAGCCGCGCGCCAACGCAAAATTCCTGTGAGATTTCAGTAACTAACGCTGAGGGTGCCTGCCTTGACACGCCTGGGAGCGGTTCCTAGACTCGGCGCCACCGTGATCCAAAATTCCTGCCGCTGACCAGGGTGGATGTCCACCCGGCCGGTAGCAGTGCGGAGCGGCTCGCAGGCGCGTGCCGCGCCGTCCATCTGGAGGCTTTCCGTGATGAACCTGGGGTTCGTAGCCAATCTGTCCGTCCTCGCCAACGCCGGCGGAAGCAATGAGACCTTCCTGCAGGAGCTGGGGCGCCGCTGGGAGTCCGGTCAGGCCGGTATGTACCCCATCGCGGTCTGTCTGGTGATCGCGCTCTCCATCATCATCGAGCGCAGCATCGTCCTGTTCGGCAAGGCCTCCATCAACAAGGAAGGCTTCCTGCGCGGGCTGAAGAAGCACATCTACGCGGGCGACCTGGACAAGGCCATCAACTACGTGGCCGGCCAGAAGAGCACGCCGCTGACCAACGTCGTCAAGGCCGGCCTGATGAACGTGCCGAAGGGCCAGGAAGAGGTCCAGGCGGCGCTCGACGAGGCCAGCCTGCGTGAGACGCCGAAGCTGGAGGCGCGCACGGGCTACCTGGCGATGCTCGGCAACGCGGCGATGCTCGCGGGCCTCCTGGGGACGGTGAACGGTCTCATCACCTGCTTCGAGGCGGTGGCGAACGTGAACCCGGCCGACAAGGCGACCATTCTGGCGAACGGCATCTCTGAAGCCATGAACTGCACGGGCTTCGGTCTGCTCACGGCCATCCCGGCGCTCGTGGCCTTCTCCGTGCTGATGGGCCGCACCCAGGGCATCATCAACGACATCAACGAGACCAGCGTCTCCGTGCTGAACCTCATCGTGGCCAACCGCGACAAGTTCAAGAACCTGAACATCCCGGCCTCCGCCCACGCCGAGGAGTAGTCGCTCCTCGCCGTAGCGCGGTGGAAGTGGAACCGGCGGTACTGGCGCGCTGTCTGGATGCTCCGAGGCATGCAGAGCACCGGGAGGCGCGCCAGCCTTCGCAGTCTTCTTGAAACGTCGTTCGTGCGCGAAGAGCGCGGTAGGGTTGGGAGGTAGTCGCCATGGCCGGCGGAATGGACCTGGGCACCGGTGGAAAGGGTGGCAAGAAGCCGCTCGACACCGCCATCAACATGGTGCCCTTCATCGACCTGATGGCAGTGACCATCAGCTTCCTCATCATGACGGCGGTCTGGACCCAGATTGGCCGTCTCCAGGTGTCGCAGGCCGGCGGGGCCTCCACGGACGAGCAGCAGGAGGAGGAGAAGACCAAGACGGTCCAGCTCACCCTCCTGGTGTCGCCCACGGAGATGCGCCTCACCGCCGACCAGAGCGCCTTCGACCCCATTCCTCTCACCCGGGATGACAAGGGCCGGCCGGACCTGACCAAGCTGATTGCGCGCTTCAAGGAGTTGAAGGCGCAGCTGCCGGACCAGTCCGCCATCACCCTCCAGACCGAGGACATGGTCCGCTACGAGGACCTGGTCCGCATCATCGACGAGTGCATCGGCTCCGGGCTGCCCCAGGTGTCGGTCTCCGCGGCGATGGGCTAACAGGAGTCAGCGAACGCCATGGGCATCAAGATTCCCGGTAAGCGGTACGGCAAGCGGCTGGAGCACTCCAAGGTCTTCGGCCACGGCGGTCACGGCAAGAAGAACGGCAACGCGGACCTGCTCATCACCCCGCTCGTCGACATGTTCGTCATCATCGTGCTCTTCCTCATCGCGAACTTCTCCGCGACGGGCGAGGTGCTGATGATGACCAAGGACATCGTCCTTCCCGAAGCGGTCAACGTGAAGGAAGTGGAGATGCACCCGGTGGTGATGGTGTCCAACGACCAGGTCAGCGTGTCGGGGACCATCGTGGGCCGGGTGGAGGACCTCACCAAGGACGAGTACCTCAACATCCCCGCGCTGGAAGAGAAGCTGCGGGACATGAAGAAGCAGTTCGAGGACCTGCACTCCATGGCCGGTGGTGGCGAAACCTTCAAGGGTGACGTGAACATCCAGGCCAACAAGGACGTCCAGTTCAAGGTCATCAAGCGGGTGATGTTCAGCTGCGCCACGGCCGGCTACAACAACATCAACTTCGCGGTCATCCAGGCCGGTGGCGCAGCGGCCGGTGAGAAGACCGCCGCGGCCACGACCCACTAGCTTCGCGGCGGCTCCCGGCCGGTTCCGGGGGCCGCGCTTTACAAAAGACGCCCTGACCCTGCATGGGTCGGGGCGTTCGCGTTTCTGCTAGAGAAGCGCCCCATGCTCCTGCGCGCCGTGCTCTTCGACCTGGATGGGACGCTGGTGGACTCGCTGGGGGACATCGCCACGGCGATGAACCACGCGCTTCAGCAGCACGGCCTGCCGCCGCACCCGGAGGCCGCCTACCTGCGCTTCGTGGGGGAGGGCGTGGCGAAGCTCGCGGAGCGGGCCACGGGCGGCGCGGCCCCCGCGCTCCAGGGGCAGGTGCTGGCCACCTACCACGCCTACTACGACGCCCACCTGTTCGACCGGACGTATGCCTACCCGGGCGTGGAGGCCGCGCTCGCGGAGCTGGCGGCGGACGGCGTGCGGCTGGGCGTGCTCAGCAACAAGTCCGACGACTTCGTGAAGCGGCTGGCGGCGCGGCTCCTGCCAGGGGTGACGTTCACGGCCGTGTACGGCGAGCGGCCGGGCATCCCGCGCAAGCCGGACCCCACCGCGGCGCTGGCCCTGGCGGCGGAGCTGGGCGTGGCGCCGGACGCGTGCGGCTTCGTGGGAGACACCTCCGTGGACATGGACACCGCGAAGGCCGCGGGCATGTACGGCGTGGGCGTCACCTGGGGCTTCCGCACGGCGGAGGAGCTGCACGCGCACGGGGCTCGCGCGGTGGTCTCCTCGGCGGGCGAGCTGCTGGCCGCGCTGCGGACCGCGGGCGCCTGAAAAGCAGCAGGGGCCGCCTCCCTTCATGAGGAGGACGGCCCCTGGTGGCTACCGCGCGGTGGCGGGGTGGATCAGGCGGCCACGGCAAGCTTCGGCTTGGCCGCTTCCTCGACGGAGCCCACCGCGGGCGGACGGCTCAGCATCTTGAGCATCCGGTAGTGCGACGCCACGGCGCTGCGGAAGGTCTTCGCCTCGATGTAGGGCAGGCCGTGCTCCTGGGCGGTGGCCTTCACGATTTCGCTCAGGGCGGGGTAGTGGATGCTGCACACCTTGGGGAACAGGTGGTGCTCCACCTGGAAGTTGAGGCCGCCCACGTACCAGCTCAGCAGGCGGTTCTTGCGGGCGAAGTTCGCGGTGGTGCGCAGCTGGTGCGCCATCCACGCGTCCTCCACCTTGCCGTCCGTGTCCGGCAGGGGGAACTCCGCGTTCTCCACCACGTGGGCCAGCTGGAAGACGATGCCCAGGATGAAGCCCGCCGTCATGTGCATGGCCAGCTGCCCCACCACGAACTGCCACCAGGTCACGTCCAGCACCAGCCACGGAATCACCAGCGTCCAGCCGTAGTACACGGCCTTCATCACCAGCAGGCGGGCCCACTCGGCCGGCGCGTGCTTCTTGTCCTTGTAGGGGCCCAGGTCCTTCTGGAAGAAGTACTTGTAGTCCTTGGCGAACACCCAGAAGACGGTGGTCAGCGAGTAGGCCGCGAACGCGTAAAGGTGCTGGAAGCGGTGGTACGCCTTCCACTCGCTGTGCGGTGACAGCCGCAGCTGCGGGCTCACCGTCAGGTCCTCGTCCATGCCCTGGATGTTGGTGTAGGTGTGGTGCAGGACGTTGTGGGTGATGCGCCACATGTAGCTGTTCGCGCCAATCATGTCGAACGCGAGGCCCACCACCGTGTTCACCTTCGCGTCGTCGCTGTAGGAGCCGTGCACGCCGTCATGGCCGATGCAGAAGCCGATGCCCGCGATGGCCACGCCCATCAGCACCGCCAGCCCCAGCATTCCCCAGGCGTTGAAGTGGCCGCTGAGCAAGAGGCCGTAGACGCCCGCCGTGAAGCCCAGGATGGACAGGGCCTTCACGTACATGGCCTTGTTGGCCCGCTGCGAGAGGTTCCGGGTCTCGAAGTACTCGGAGACGCGCCGCTTCAGGTCCTCCGCGAAGGAGGCATCGCGCTGGCCAAAGGTCACACGGGTCGGGTTTGTCACTGGGAGGGACGCCTCACGGGAGGGGGTCGGCAGGGTGGAGCGGGTACGGGCGGATTCCACGATAGGACACGTCCAGGCGGAAGTGTTCAGGGGTAGAAACTATTCCAGAACACCGCCGGGTCCGAAAAGCGTCACTCCTGGCTGCCTGGAGCGTCAGCCAGCGGGAAATGCACCGCCCCGAGAAGGCGTTTCACCCCGTGATCGAGGTTGTTACCTTTGACGGCGTGAGGGAGACCGGGAGTGGTTCCCGGCTCGACTTCATGCCTGTTCAGGGTTAAGGCGCGGTCTTCGCCCCAAAACATGGGGGCGGGCAGTCCGGCGATTTCGCCGGGTTGCCAGTGGGAGAAGGAAGCAGATCATGGCAAGTGGTACGGTGAAGTGGTTCAATGATGCGAAGGGCTTTGGGTTCATCACGCAGGACAGCGGTGGTCCGGACGTGTTCTGCCATCACACGGCCATCCAGTCGGACGGCTTCCGCACCCTGGCCGAGGGCCAGAAGGTGGAGTTCGAAGTGAAGAAGGGCCCCAAGGGGCTCCAGGCGGAGAACGTCCGCCCGGTCGGCTGAGCCTACCGGCTCGGCTGCTCTTCACGCATCCACGAGGTCCGGCCTTGACGGGGCCGGGCCTCTTTTTCGGTCAATGTTTTCTCAGGAGGTTCCATGCAGGGAAGGTCCACAAAGCGGCAGAAAGAGATGGCGCGCGCGCAGAAGCAGCGTGAGAAGGACGCCAAGAAGGCCGAGCGCAAGACCGAGAAGGACCAGCGTCCGACTCGCGGGCCGGGCGAAGAGGATCCCGACATCGCCGGTATCATCCCGGGCCCGCAGCCGCTGCCCGACGCGTTCAACACCTGAGGCTGATGCAACAACACCGCCCCGGCCCATGAAGGCACCGGGGCGGCGGTGGGCGAGGGGCCGGTGGGCCCCTTTTTCATGCCCGGACTCTTCCGGACTCCCGGACTCCCGGACTCCCGAGCCTGGGGGGGGGCCGCGTGACTAGCCCATGCCGTAGCTCATCCGCTCCTTGTCCTCGGCGCGGTTGTAGGCGGTGGCGGCGGCGATGATGTGGCACACCCAGCCGAGGATGCCGCCCGTGCCCAGCCAGAAGCCGGGCGTGATGATGAGCCAGAAGACCCCGCGCAGGATGTCACCGTTGTAGATCTGCCCCACGCCGGGGATGAAGAACGACAGCAGCGCAGCAAGACCGGGACGCGACATGGATTTCGTTCCTCCTTGCCCCTTCCTACGGCCCCCAAGTGTGTCCATTGCATCCCCCGCCGGACACCGCCTGCCTGCCGGGCGGGCCTGCCGGCGGATGGGGTGCAACGCACGGCGGTCCCCGCTAGCATGACGCATGTTCCTTCGGCCCGGGTGTCACGGCCTGGAAGGGACGGGGGGAGTCATCATCCAAGGTCGTCCTCAGGCCCGTGTGGCGGCGTTCCCGGTCCGGGGCCTCGTGGAGGTCCTCGCGTTGGCGGCGGTGTACCTGCTGGCCGCGCGGGTGGCGCTGTCGCTGGCCGCGGAGAAGAGCCACATCTGTCCCGTGTGGCTGCCGTCGGGCGTGGCGCTGGGCGGGCTCCTGCTGCTGGGCGTGTCGCGCTGGCCCGCGGTGGCGCTGGGCGCGGGCGCGGTGGCATACGCCATGGACGTCACGCCGGGCGTGGGGCTGTCCGTCGTGCTGGGCTCCACGCTGGAGGCGGTGCTGCCGGCGCTGCTGTTCCGGCGCTGTCTCTTATATACATCTGACGCTGCCGACGATCGCATA